>JAIRLW010000016.1 GCA_031259095.1 Planctomycetaceae bacterium
AACGGGGTAGGTTCAATGACCATCACCAACCGAAGCCCTGAAAGGGCGATATAGTAGTTGATAGTTGAAAGTGGATAGTGGATAGTAAAAATTCCGCTTGCGTAACTCTCCACTATCAACTATCAACTATTCCGCTGATCTATTACTATTTTTAGAAGTTCCCTATTTTTATTTTCATTCCGCTGGAAATTCGGGAAATGGCGACTTTTCACGAGTGCAATCTTCTTCCAGAATCGACACAATCACAATATTGTGCATGTTGGCAAAATCAACAACATCTTGCCGGTCAATAAAAATAGTTCGTCCCGCTTCGATGGCAAGAGCGCGGGCGCCGGATTCATACATGGTTTGTAAGGTCAAAAGACCAAAGGTCGGCACATCAAACCGCATATCTTGTTGCGGTTTGGCGACCTTGATCACCACAAACCCTTCCGCCGGACTAAGCGATCCCGCACGGCGAATACATTCGTCGGTTCCTTCGATGGCTTCAACCGCTAGAACCGCTTGATGGCGCACACAAATACTTTGCCCAATATCAAGCCGTCCCATTTCTTTTGCCAATGTCCATCCGAAGCAAATGTCTTTCCATTCCGCTGCCGTTGGACCGCGCCGTGTCAATTTTTGTCGTTTCACAAGCAAATCCGGAATTAAATCGGTTCCGGGTAAAAGTTGGATACCGTTTTCACTAAAGGCTTTGACCACTGTTCCCAGTAAGGTATCGTCTTTACAATCTTTCCGCCGAGTCAGAAAAATCGGTGCAAAAACACGAATCGTATAAAAATCGGGCAACTGCCGCCAAATCAACAACGGATCAAGGAGTAATGTTTTATTGATTTTTCCTGCCATTGTTCCCTGCGTCAAGCCGTGCCGGCGGAAAAAGCGAAACGCTGTTTGAAGCCGTCCCAAACCAAGCGGCGCCCAATCATCACAAATTTCTTTGAGTTTCGGATCGGCATGGTTGACCAGACCAAGACAATAAACCTTCATTCCTTGTTGTTTCAAGGCTTCAGCTAAATAAATCGGATAACGTCCCCAGCCGGCGATCAAACCAACTCGTTCCGGCAATGTGACGCTCGCGTTCAACTCAGGAAAATAATCACACACAAAAATATTAAAAAATGATAAAAAACGTAATATATCAGTGGAATTTCCCAAAGGTTTCAAGTTCATTTTTTACCAACCTCATTTTCAACCTAATTTTTCCGAACAAAACGATTTACCAAAAAAACCTCAGTAGCCCAAGATACCATACATACCAACCTTATTACCTCATTAACAAATCATTTTTCAACAATGAGGTAATAAGGTTTTGTTTTTGGGGGATTTATTGCTACTGAGGTTGTTTTGTTAAGAAAATTAGGTGTAAATAAAGGTTATTTGTCCAATATTCATACGTGTAAAAAATATTTCACTGATATATTACTAAAAAACAGGAAATAACACAACTATTTTTCGTAATGATTCGGTTTTCTGCCGTCCGCTGGGGCAAGTCGGCTATCGCCGACGCGGCCTTTTGGAAAAAGACCGTCTATCTAATAAGATTGCCGCCTTTTAATTTTTTGACCTAAACAATGATTCCCTCCGCAGAGCATTTGATTAAGGAGTTCCAACGGTAAACCAACAATATTGGATTCGCTGCCTTCCATGAGAGAAAGCCAATGATTGCGGTCTTGATAGCCAAACGCTCCGGCTTTGCCTCGCCATTGATCACTGTCCAGATAATCTTCGATTTCCGAATCCGTAATCGGTTGCATTAATAATGTTGTTTGGTCTGTTCCGACAATTATTGTTCCTTTATCTTCCGGATGATTCTTTATTAAAAGACACAGTCCGCTGAGTACCAATTGTACTTGACCGCGTGAAAACCGGAGCATTTGACGGGCGTTGTCCCGATTCAACGGTTTTTCGAGCATTTGGTTATTACAGAGGACAACCGTATCACAAGCAATAATCCGTCCGCGTTCTAATTTTACGGCAACATTATTTGCTTTTTGCACTGCAAGGCGGCTCACATAATGATCGGGAGTTTCACCGAATTGCCGAGCGTCTTCGACATGGGAATCCGGCGGACACACCGTAAATATAAAACCCGCATCAACGAGAAGTTGTCGGCGGCGCGGCGATTGACTGGCTAAAATAAACGGCAAATCAGGCAGCATAAAACAATTGAGAATCTCTAAAAATTTGTTTTTAATTACAGAATTAATTTGTCCCTGACGTTCCTAAAGTCCCTTCTGTCCCTAAAAATCGGGCGTTAAGGGACGAATGATTTTTGAAATCATCAATCGAAGTTGTGTGTAGGAAATAGTTCGGTATTTTTAGAGATTCCTCTATCTTCTTTTATCTAATTTAATTCTCCTTAAAGCAAACTTTCCAGAAGCAACCGCATTTTTCGCAATTCCGCCATTGGATCGACGTCGGGAATTGGTGCAAGATCGACACAAAGAGCACGATGATAATCCGCTTTGTTCAACTGAATCACCAAACGTCCAAATTCGAGTACGCCCTGACCGATTCGAATTTGAAACTGAGTTGGCGTGGTGTCGCGTAACCGGACATGGCAAACATAACTCAAAATAGATTCATACTCTTTTGGTTTGGGCTGATTAAAAATGTAATGACTTGGATCAAGGGTTACGCCCAAGCCTTTGATACTTTTACAAAGACTTTCCACCGTATCGGGCATTTCGGTCATTCGTCCGATTTCCGTCTGAATACCGACCACAACTCCATGAGTCATCGCGATATGCACTAATTGACGCAGCCGTTCATATTCTTCGTTGAACGGAGTGCCGGGAATCGAAGCCCGAACCGTTATCACCACAACCTTGACTGCTTTAGCGAATTGACACGCCGCTGTGAATAACTCCAGATAATTGGGGGTGGTTGGGTCCGGTTCAAAATAAATGGCAACCGGAGTAATTCGTCGTGAAATCCGGCAGGTGTGAACAATGGAATCGTATTGAGCAACTAATTCGGAAATTGGAATCGGCGGTTGTTCCCCAATAACTAATTCCACATTGGTGTACTCCAAGTCGGCAAGACGATCCAAAATCTCCTGCAACGGCATGTTCATAACACACGAAGTGGACGCGGCAACTATCACAATCAAACTCCTTTTACATTGATTTTATGAAAATTGATTTTATGAAAACAAGAGGGATAAAAAAGCAACCCCGCTCAATAACTTGTTTAATGTTTAATTTTAACAAAATTATTGTTTTTTCCAAGGGGGCAGAGAAATGACCCCTTAAATGTAATTTGAACGGCAAGAAATGGTCGTCGGGAAACTTCTAAAAATTCGTTTTTAATCTGCCCAATTTGTCCCAATCGTTCCTAATGTCCCAATTGTCCCTGAACCCTGAACCCTGAACTACCGTCGTGAGATGTCGTTTGGAAACAGCCGGTCAATGCCGGAATGTGATTCGGACGTTTTTCCTTCGGCGCCGAGACGACCATGATAAAAATGGCAAAGCGCAATCGCCAACGCATCGGCGACATCCGGCGGTTCGGGATACGTTGTCAAACCGAGTTCTAATTTGATTGCCCGTTGAATTTGATCCTTTGTTGCTCGTCCGCTGCCGGTTAGAATTTTTTTAACTTTGGTTGCTCCATACGAAACGACTTCCAGACCAAATTGATTGGCCGCCAAACAGATACATCCTCGCGCATGTCCCATTAAAATTGCGGTGGTTGGACGATCATAATGCGTGTAAAGTTGTTCCAGTGCGACAATATCCGGTTTAAATGTTTCAAGAACTTCCCGAATGCCGCCGTAAATTTCACCTAGTTTTGTGGTAAGTTGTTTTGACCGGCTGCGTACCACGCCTGCCTCAAGAAGCCGTACCTTGCCGCTCGCAACATCAATCACTCCATACCCCGTTGTATTCAAACCGGGATCAATTCCAAGAATTATTTTCATGCGTAAAAAACGGCAACTGATGATGAATTTTTGTAATATATCAGCGGAATTTTCCAAAACGTCTTTTAACAGGTTTCTGCAAACCTCATTTTCAATCTAATTTTTCTTACTAAACGATTCACCAAAAAAACCTTAGTAGCCATGAATCCCACAAAAACCGACCTCATTACCTCATTATTCGTTTACGTTTTTAATGAGGTAATAAGGTTGAATCTATCTTGTATCTTTGGCTAC
>JAIRLW010000106.1 GCA_031259095.1 Planctomycetaceae bacterium
CCCCCAACCAACCCAACGCCCTGAAAGGGCAACGGAATAGTTGATAGTGGAGAGTTGATAGTGGAGAGTTACGCAAGCGGAATTTTTACTATCCACTATCCACTTTCAACTATCAACTATTATATCGCCCTTTCAGGGCTTGGTGTTGCGATGACTTTAACCTACCCCGTTGGGGTAGGCTATAATCCGACTGCCCTTTCAGGGCGGCGTCTTTGTCCCTAAAGTCCTTTTTTGAGAGACTTTAGAGACTAAAGGAACATTAGGGACATGAGGGACAAATGATTTTTCATAAAACGTTGTGGTTAAAAAACGAATTTTTAGAGATTTCCTAACAATGTTTTTGAAATTTTTTTGCTGAATTTTTCAAAAATTGGGGTTTCTTGAAATAACAAATTGGTGTAAACTGCTCCCTCTTGAAAATAATAATTCATTAAAACACCTTACACATGGAGGGATTTCGAGCATGGACGCTCGGTTTTTTTCTTACATTTTTCAGCGTAGTTGTGTGTTTGCCCCGATACTGGCGTTTTTGTTCCTGACAACAGGCGCGCAATACGAAACCGCTAATTTCACCGTCGATAACGCCCCAACATTGAAATTGGCTCAGGAATTTTGTCAAACCGCTGAACGTTACCGTTCTGAGTTGGCGGTTCTCTGGCTCGGCGAAGTATTACCCGATTGGGCGACAAAATGCGCGGTCACCGTTCATGTCGGAAATCATCTCGGCGCTGGAGGCGTTACCTCGTTTATGTGCGACAATGGCGAAGTTTATGGTTGGGAAATGGAAATTCAAGGTTCCGCAAAACGTATTCTCGATTCCGTCTTGCCGCACGAAATTACTCACACCATTCTCGCAACCCATTTTCGAAAACCATTACCGCGCTGGCTCGACGAAGGAGCGGCAACTTCGATGGAACATCACACCGAAAAAGAAAATTATCGACGTATGCTGTTGAACTTTTTAAGTGAAGATGTTCGTAAAGGTTTGCCATTCAAGCGAATGGTTGCACTCAAAGAATATCCCGCCGATCCGATGCCGTTTTACGCTCAAGGTTTTTCTGTGGTCGAATACTTACTCACGTTGGGGCAGGAAATTGACTCGTTGGAACATCGCCGCCTTCTGCATTTTGCCAAAGCAGGAATGGAGTCAAACAATTGGCAGGAAGCCTTACAAAAATATTACAATATCGACAGTCTGGGAACATTGCAACTCAATTGGGTGCAATGGGTTAACGCCGGTTTCACCATCGAGAAAAATTTACCGGCTGCGGCGGAAGCGAATGAGTGGGAACCGAAAAGCGTGCCGATAAACCAATCAATCATGTTGGTCAGCGCAAAACCCGCGCCTACGCTGGAAAAATATGGGAAATCAGTTTATGAAAAAACAGTCGGAAAAACGACGGAAAAAACGGTTCAACCAATTCCGACAAGAATTGAAAACATACCGTTTCCGGTCATTCCAATTCCCAATTCGTTGACAACAACGCAAACCAATAACCTTGTTCCGGCAAATCATCTTCCAGAAAATCAACAGACCATTTTCGACCCAAACGAACCAATCCGAATGGACGCGGTAATGCATCCGGTCAGGCGTTGAATTGGTTTCATTTTTTACCTAGAGAACACGGAGAGGGAAAAAACGGGTTTTTAGAAGTTGCCAACAAAGATTTTAAGTTTTTAATCTTTTAATTCATGAACAATTTTTTATATTTTGGAGTACAAAAATGATTATCCGTTGGTCGCGCATTATTCCGCGATTGGTTATTCTCGTTTTGATTATTGTCCTCGTTTGGCTGGGGCAGAACGAACTAATCCGTTGGCAACTCCGCTCCAATATCCAACGTCAAACCGGTGCGGCAGCCGAAATTGGTTCTGTTCGGATGGATTGGCAAAACGGTAATATCATGATCAGTAACATTCGTCTTTTTGATCCCAAGTCGCCGAATCGTGAATTATTTCGTGCGGAAAAAATTCTTGCTCAAGGCAGTTACGATGATCTTTTGCATCGATATTTTCAATTGACCGAACTGAAAGCGGAAGGTATTCAGATTGTGATTGACGGAGCGGACGGACAGGAATTGATTCCGAACCGGTTGTGGGGCAAGTTGAAAGATCAGATTCCCAAAGAATTAAAATCAATCGGCGATCTCGATTGGTCGGCATTTCTGACCGAAAAACCGGAAGACGCGGCGAAAAAATTGCTGCAACAATTAGAAACATCGCAACTGCTTGCCGATTTGAAACAACGTTTGCCCAACGAAGCGGAACATTTTGAAGTTGCCGCCCATCTTATTAAACAACGGTTTCAACATATTCAGGGATTAGCGGAAAACGCGAAAAAGACCAACGATCCGCTCCAATGGATCAACGAACTTCTCCAAGAGTTGGAAACAACCGATCTCAATATCCGGCAATTACTGGAACATATTACAAAATTTAAATCGTCGGCGCAAGGCGATTATCAATCGCTGGTCAGCGCCGTTCAGCGCGACCGTAACAAAATCAAAAGTCTGCAAGTTCCAAACATTAACGCCGAACAACTTTCAGAATCATTAATTGGTGCGGAAATTAAAGAACAGTGGGAAAAAACTGTTACGTGGGGTAATTGGGCGAGGTCGTTATTGGTTCCGGTGGAGACGGGAGACAAGACTGTTTCGATTTACGATCACTTTGGTATAACGCCGCCGAAACAGTTTCGCGGTGAAAATATTCATCTGACCGCGTTAGATACGCGTCCTGAACTTCTTATTGAAACAACCAATTTGACCGGACAGGTTCTTTTCGGCACGCTTCCGGTTTATTTCAACGGAACCGTCAAAAATTTAGCGCAACCGGCAACACTTGGTTTTTCGCCGACAGTTGCGCAATTTTGTTTTTCCGGTTCAGGAATTCCAATGTCGCCCATTTGTCCGGACAATAATAATGTTATAGAAGACCAGATTCCGGCGGCGGTCAATCCTGATTTGGTTCCAAATATTTACGTAACACTTCAGATTGACCGGATCGGAGAAAACAACGAGGATCAAATGATTGTTTGTTGTCCGAGGTACCAATTACCGGAACGGATTTTAGGCAATTCGGAAAAACTGGCGATTAACGTTTCGCCGGGAACTTCCAGATTGGACGGCGTATTGTTGTTACGCGGCGAAACGGTTTCAGGAGAAATCCGAATGACTCAGTCCCATATCCGGCTTTCTGCGATTTTGCCCGCAAAACAGCAATATAGGGAATTACAACAGATTCTGCAACAATTACTCGATTCAGTGGACATGCTCACGGCAAACATTCTCGTGAGCGGAACACGATCTGAACCTATTTATGTTTTCAAAAGTAATCTTACGGAGGTGATTCGTCCGCGAATGGAATTGATTCTTCAAAAGCGATGGGAATTACTGTGCCGGAATGCGGAACAACTTGTACTTGACGAAGCCAATCAGGGAAGAGACACATTAAACGCGATGTTACAAGAAAAACTTGACCCGATGATGAAGGAAATCGATACCTCGCGGACACAATGGGAACAACGGATTGCGCAACTTTCCGGTGTTCCCATCGACCAGTTGGTTCAATCGCAACTTTCCAAACTTTCACCGAAAGATCAACAACGGCTTAATAATTTTCTGAAATCGCCGGCGATTCAGTCGTTGCTTCAAAACCGTCCGCCGGAACAAATTCCGCAACAACAAATTGATCCGCTCATCCAACGCGGCGTCGATAAGTTACAAGAAAAAATACCCGGACTACTCGAACAATTACGGAAAAAATAATCCACCGATGACGACGATTTTTGCCGATTATTTGTCCCAATTAGTCCCAATTTGTCTCTAATGTCCCTTCTGTAATGTGTCCCTTCTGTAATGTCCCTTCTGTCCCTAAAATGGCGATTAAGAGACAATAGGGAACAAAGGGAACAAATGAGTTTCAAATTAAAAGTAATCTATCAGTGAATATTTGTATTTCCATTTTAACCCTGCTAGAGCGTGTTAGGAATTGATCTGGACAATCATGGTGAAATTGGGTCAATTTCCGAATCGTTTTTCTGATTTTACCATTGTCCTGGAGGAATTTATGATCCAGGCTTATTCTGTCGATTGGCATGAACGCGTCTTGAAAGATATTGACGCCGGTATGTCCGCGAGGGAAGTATCACGAAAATATTCCTTGCGCGTCTCTTGGGTTTACTCCCTTAACAACCAGTATCAAGCAACCGATTCTCTCGAACCTAAAAAATACATCCCGGGACGTCAAAAGAATCTCATTCCGTACGAAAAAGGAGTCTGTCGGATCATTGCGGAACGTCCTGACGCCACGTTGATCGAGTCGGCTGAGTTATTGTCCCAATATATTCCTGTTAGTAATGGCGATGGTCTGTGAATTTTTGCACTACTTGAACATCACCAGAAAAAAAAATGATTATAATATAACATACAAGGGGTAATACTGCTTGCGCTTGCAAATAGAAGGCAGGCGACCTTTTGCTAAAAGGCTTTCACCTACGGTCGCGCGGCGGTAGCCGGCTTGACTCTGTGAACGGCAGGAAATCGGAACGCAAAACGGCAAGTAACAAATAATAAAAACATAGCCATGAAAGGGCGGCAAGAAAGGAATATTCTGTTTCTCGCATTGACTCCACAAAAAATAATCAACCGTTTTACATAATACAATATCCGTCGCCCTTTTAGGGCTTTGACTGTTACAGGTTTTTATCCGCCCCATTGGGGCGGGCTATAATCCGATTGCCCTTTCAGGGCGTAAAGAAAATATCGTTTCATATTACTTGAACGATTATAAAATAGACTGTTACTTTGTTTTTGTGTTTCTGTTTTTACTTAATTTAACTCATTGAATTGAGAAAGGAAAATTTGACATGTCGAAAAAATGTTCAAAAATGTTGTTGGTTTTACTGTTTTTCGTATTAACAATTTCGGTTGTAATTGCGGAAAAAACGAAATATATCATTACAAAATTTGTCCTTGTGATACTTTCGATAGTCGTCATTTTGTGGTTTGTATCGTGTATGGAATTTTTTACTGCAAGAGTTATAATTCCGTTTGCGTCCTAAATTTCAAATCCCCAAACCACAAATTCCTAATCAAAATGACCAAGCGGCGTTCTATCCGTTTTACAATGTGGACGGCATTGACATTGCTGTTTCTATTAGTATTCCTGTCGGCTCTTGCGGGGCATTACGCGGTGAGTTTGTACAAAAAACAAGTTCGTGATATTGCATGGCGTGCTAAGGTTCTTCCGGTTGCCGGAAAACTGAGTGGTTATGTTAGCGAGTTGCGAACCATTCTCAGTGAATTTCGCGGAATTCGTCAAACTCGTCTTCGGTTTTCGCCGTTGGATACGCAGAATGACCGACCAATTCTTGAAACAAAATTCCAAAAACCGTTGTTTGGTATTGAGCAGTCTTATCGGGAGTATCGGCAATTACTGAATGATCGTGTTACTGAAATTGGCGTTGAAGACGGTTTTAAGCAGGAATTTTCGACCGTCAACGATATTCGTCGTTCAGTAGAAACGTTGAAACTTATTCTTTCACAAAATGAAAAAAACGAAAACCGGATAACAGACGCCACTCTTGAAGACATTGACGCTCAATTAACGAAACTCCAACAACTTGCGAATACCTTGCCGAATTATCTTCATGAGGAACTCAAGATTTATTCTCAGACCATGAAACAACGTGCGCGTTGGCTCAACGCGATTGCGATTATTTCAGTAACAGTTTCTGCCGTATTGACTTTTTTACTGATTCGGATTTCGTACATTTGGATATTTAAGCCGCTTGGTCAACTGATTGAAGGTTCGCGTAAGGTGGTGGATGGAACGTTTCAATATCGTATTCGGTTACAATCTCAGGATGAGATGGCGGAGTTGGCGGAGGCGATGAACCGGATGACGCAACGGTTTGAAGATATTCGTGACGATCTTGATAATAAAGTTCGGGAACGATCTCGTGAATTGGTGCGAAGTGAACGGCTTGCGAGTGTCGGATTTCTTGCTGCCGGAGTGGCGCATGAAATCAATAATCCGCTTATGGCAATTTCCACGTGCGCGGAATCGTTACAACGTCGAATTGTTTCGGTTTTAGCCCAAAACGGACGCGGTTCCGATGAAACAGAATATGTTAAACGTTATCTTAAAATGATTCAGGATGAAGCGTTCCGTTGCAAAGGAATTACGGAAAAATTATTAAGTTTTGCCCGCTCGGAACGTCAGGAACGTCAACGCACTGATTTTGTTTCAATTATTATGGATATTGTTGAGATTACTCGTCAACACGATGCGTTTAAGCAAAAAGAAATCCGGTTGGATTTACCGAAACAGTTTGAAATAACCGTTAATCCGCAGGAAATGAAACAAGTTGTTCTTAATCTTTTGACAAACGCTTTGCATAGTACGAATGCGGACGGAATTGTAACAATAAAGTTGCGTAAGGAAAACGCTCATGCGTTGCTGACGGTTGAGGATAACGGAATTGGTATGGACGAATCGGTGTTGAAGAATATTTTTGAACCTTTTTTCACTCGCCGTGAACATGGTCAAGGTACAGGGTTGGGACTTTCCATTACTTACCGGATTATTGAAGATCATCACGGACGTATTGAAGCGTACAGTAAAGGTTCCGGTTACGGTTCAACTTTTGTCGTTGAATTGCCGGTTGATGATTAAAATCAGCGGTATGATACAATAGATGCCTTTACCTAGCATACTCAAATGTAACTGTCCATTTTCGTATCGATCATTCACAGGTAATTTTTTGAGTACCGTTTATTTTTTTCTTAGCCCCGCTAGCAATAAGTAACTTGAATCGCCTATTTACTTACTGTTGAGTTTATGAAAATAGACAATTACTACTCAATTAGACGCATCTTATCAACTTATTTTTGCGCGCTGCCTTAAGAACAATTCTGCAATTGGGTGTGTTTTCAAAAATGGTAATTTAGATAAAATAAGAATTTAATAAAATTTTGTAATCTGTTTTTAAAATTGTTCGGAAATTCACTATCTATCATTTTTATAAGCCATGTCAAGCGGTGTTGTTAAAGACAAAGATGTTGTTAATGTAACTGTGGGAAAAACCGATGACGCTCAGGCAGAAAGTCCTTTGTTGTCGGTCAACAACCTGACGGTGAAACGGAAATCAAAAATTTTACTGGACACGGTGTCCTTCGAGGTGGTTCGTGGAGAATACCTGATCATTATCGGAGCAAACGGGGCTGGTAAATCGACCTTGTTAAAATGTCTCGATAATATTTTGACTTCATGGACAGGCAACATTTTGTTTGAAGGTCAACCGATTCGGAAAATTGCCCAACGAAAATTGGCACGGCGAATTGCTTATGTTCAGCAGTTTGTGCCGAGTGTTTTTGCTTTTACGGTACGGCAACGTGTTGAGATGGGGCGGTATCCTCATCTGAAACCGTTTTCGTCCATTTCTGAAACCGATGAACAAATTGTCGAAGAGGCGATGCGGGCAATGGACATTGTTCATTTGGCAGACCGTTTTGTTGAAACATTAAGCGGCGGTGAAATGCAAAAAGTCCACCTTGCAGCCGCATTAACGCAACAAGCAGATGTGTTGTGCCTCGACGAACCAACAACTTATCTTGATTACAAACATCAACGTGAAATTGGTCAATGGCTTCGAATGTTCCATCAAAAACAGGGAAAAACAATCATCGAAGTAACACACGACGTTAACCGTGCGGCAATAGACGCAACTCACGTGATTGCTTTGAGTTCCGGCAAAATTGTATTTAACGGTGATCCGGTATCGCTGATGACTCAGGAACATTTACGAAACATTTATGGGATTGGTTTTCAATTAACAGATCATCCGGTGTTACCGCTCAAGATTGTAGTGCCGGATGCGCCCATCAATCCAAGATTCACTGATAAAAATCGTTTGTATTTTTGTCCCGTTAGGGACAATATGTTGGTAGAAAACGATGGCAATTAAAAACAGACGTCCCGTAGGGACGCGATGTTGGTTAAAACCTGACGCCAATAAATTTTACCAACATCATATCCCTACGGGACGCGGATATTTTTTTATTACATTTTTCTCTGCTACCAACATCTCGTCTCTAGCGGAATGGAAATATTAATCGATACAAAAAATATCGTTTGATTCTGTACACAATTTTAAACATTATAACCTTGACTGCTTATGGTATAGCGTTGGTTTTTATTGTTTTATTGCGGAACCGCGCAGAAGTCCTGACTTTTTGCGGAGATTGAAGTTTTCTACTGTTTTGAATTTGCGAGTTATAGATTTTGTACGCTTTTTCCAGTTGCGGAACCGTAACCGTATCTTCGTGAATCCAAATTCGGTAACGAAGTCGGATTTCTTCACCGGGTTGGAACAATCGGTCTTTCACGCCGGGCCAACCAACACACAACGGACCGTAATAACGTGTCAACCAAGTCGGCGGGAAATCAGGATGGCTTTCCGGTACAAAAATCGCCGCACCGCTCGGAGTTTCACGACCGTCGAATTTCGACGTGTAATCCGCCCACGACAAGGGCGTTTCCGGCAAATCCTTTTCCGCAACGCCTTGCGGAACTGTTATCACATTAACGTCGTTTCGTTTGGCAAGAGCATTTTTATTGTTTCGCTCTTTCTCTGGAATAAACGGTTTGAATCGAATCGACAATCCGCCGTAACTTTTTCCTTCACTTCCCCGAAGTGAAACCGGTTTATCAATTGGTTTCCAAAGAAATTCAAAATCAATTACACGGCTTTTAAGAGATTCGTTTTGCGCAACATTATTAGTTTGAATACGATGAATGATTATTTTAACTTGTTCCGACATAATTTTGTTACCATCTTCCGGCTTGCCGACAAACCAACCGTTTTCCACTTCAAAAGTTGCGGTGTTAGCGGTAATCTTCCTGCCGATCCAACGGACAAAATGTTGTTTAAGCGCGGTGTTACTTGTCCAAAGATCAAATTGCTTGATTTTGCCGTCCGGTTCGTGAACGCCAACATGAGGCCAAGTCCAAAAAACACCATGATGATGATAATGATCCGGCGGGGCGTTGTCGGTCAAAATTTCACCGCTCAGCCCGTGAAGCGGATGAACGTAACAACCTGCTACACGACGCGGTTCTTTTTCAGGAACCTGATCATGTTCCACCGCATCAAACCGATACGTCAAAATCGGTAAACTTCCTTCCGTAAGAACCAGTTGCTTGCCGTCTTTTTCTTCAAAACGAAACGGTTCCGACGAAAAAATCGTTGCGCAACAAAACTGAATTCCAACAATCAATAAAACTGTCCTACGAATCGTCATTGTAATCTCCTGTTACAAATAGAGTTAATGAAACACAATTGCCAGAACAAAAAAATCATCTGGAAATCTCTAAAAATACTATTTTATTATCCACCGTCCGCAGATTACGCTAATTTACACCGGATTGTTTTCTCAACATCTGCGAAAATCGGCGTAATTTGCAGATAACAATGTTATTTATTTTAAGTAGAAAAATTGAAATTTCAAGCGGGATCATTATTCAGAGGAATTTTTACAAGGATTTTGAGTTTTATAACAAAAAACGCTCACACCAGAGTCTCGATTATCTTTGTCCTTTAAGTGTTTATAAAGAAAATTTGAAAAAAAGTAAAAAGTTTATGATGTTAAAAAAAACACTGCTTTTGCAGTTAGAAAAAAGAAAAAAACTTTTCAGGGAGAGGCGGTTTTTACCACTCTTCAGAAAAGAAATGTTATAATAAATTTGTTTAACAAAGTATTAATTTCTGTCCAAAGAAAAAGGGACACCATATCTTTTTGAAGATTATATTGTGTTCGGAAAACGGCAATTATTTGACGCCGGTATTAAAGCGGGTGATTGTCTTGTTGCGGTTAGTGAGGGCGGTGAAACGTCATCGGTAATCGGGACAATTCATGCGGCATTGGAAACAAGACTCAAAACTCATTTTTTGTTCAACAATCCTTCCGATCTTCTCGTTCAAAAAATTGAACGTTCCCGAAAAGTGATTGAGGATTCCCGTGTCAATATTGTGAATCTTACTACCGGAGCAATGGCGGTTGCCGGATCAACACGAATGCAGGCGGTAACAATTGAAATGTTAATTACTGGTCTTGCTTTTGAATCCGCTCTTACCGAACATCTTCGAAAAACACTTCCGCAACATATTGTACAAAAAATAGTTCCCGTTCCGCAAACACCGCTCGAAGGATTGAAACGATTTGAACATTTACTTCGGCAACTTCGGCAGCAGGATAATCTCAAAACGCTTGCCGGAATAACAGATTTTGAATATTCTATTTATCGTACTCATGGTCTTATTACCTATTTCCCGGACGAATATTCAATTGATATTTTCACAGACACGACGGAACGTTCACCGACATTCAAGATTCCTCCGTTCCGTTCAACGCTTGAAAAAACGGCTCCGCCGTCTTGGGCGTTTGTCAAAGACCCCGCAAGAACAACACCGGAAGCGTGGAACAATCTGTTGGGACGTGCGCCTTGTTGTCTGACATGGCAATCCGATGATTACCGAAACATGAATGTTGCAGAAAATATTATTGCCCATCCGCCGGAAATCAACATTGATATTTTGTACACTTATAAAATCGGCAACGAAGAGGATTTATCGCGGTTTGCGGTTGTTCCCAATGCTGCGGTTGCTTTTCTGATCGGTCAGAAAGAAATCAAACATCTTACGGAAACCAGTCAATGGTTTCAGGCGTTTCATAAAGCCGGTGAACATTTTGAAACACGCAGCGCCATTGCGATTGGTTCCAAACGTCCTGATTTTGTTATGAAAAATTTTGTTGCGAATGAATGGAACGGCAACGTTTTTTTTATTGAGGTTGATTTACCGGAAAGTCCGCTTGATCTTTTTTCTCACTTGGCGGCAAAACTCGTTTTGAACAATATTTCAACAGCGGCAATGGGAAAACTTGGACGTTTGAACGGTAATTGGATGGCTCATGTGGATGCAACGAACAAAAAACTGATTGACCGTAGTATTCGTCTGGTTGCCGAGTTAACCGGTTTCGATTATGATACATCATGTTTGGCTGTTTTCAAAACACTGCACGAAATGAATTCATGGTCGGAAGAACCACGAAAAACAATTTCACCGGTTGCCTACACCATTGAACAAATTGAAAGGGGAACCATTCATGTGTGACGAAATATACTTCCGGTACATGGCGGTTAATTTGATTCATTGTTACGGATACGTTAACGTAATCTTTTAATAAAAGGTTGATTATTCTTTAATTACTTTTTTTGACTACTGTACAGTTCAGTCAAAAAATGTGAAATAATCAGAAAAATTCCACTGAATCATTACAAATTTTTGAGTTTGCTTTTTGCTTGTGGGGCATTAGACGCTTTAACTCGAAATTTTCTTTCGTGTGATGCATTCTTGCAATCCTTTTTCTTCGTGATAGAATACTAACTATTAGTTTAATTTTATCGCAAGTTTTTGCACTTCGGGCTTTCAATACCACCCGTACAAACGGAGAAAGCTGCGTTTTTAATCGTATTTATTCATGCGTTTCCCGCAAGGGAACGTTATGAAATACGACTTGCGGGTTTCGAGGTAAGTTTTTTATGCTTATCTTGTCGCTCTGCGCGCGGCTAATTCAGTGGTATGAACGGGAAACTCGCTTGGTGCAACATAGCGTTCCTGTTTTTATGCGCACTATTCTTGACATCAGCAACGATATTGACTTTTATCTATCAAAGTTGCGAGAACTTTACGCCGAAGTTGTGAGCGTTCATACAACATCGAATGACAGTCCCGATTTCACAGGAAGCAACTCGCAACCGAAAACCGTACGCAAAAGACGCACACGGATAGAATTAAAACTTTTGATCGAAGCGGCGGTCGATACTTTCGGAGGAGAAACAACGGATAAACTGATCGCTGAAAAGTGCGGCATTTCTATTGCAATGATTTATAGAGAACCTTATGCAACATATTTAACAGAAGCAAAAAAGGAATACAAAAAGAAACAAAATGCAAAGCGGACAGCAAATTTCAAAGAAATAGAATACCAAGATGAATTGACAGCCAGACCACCGTATGACTAATTTATGATTATGATAGTCATAAATTTTTTCTATAAAACACTGAAAAATACGCTGCTTGCAATAAAAACACTGAATTTTTAAGCATATTATCTCTATAAATGATAGTAATATATGTTTTCTTGTTTTTTGCAATTAAGTGAACAATGATTGAAACGAATATACAATGGGGTGATTGGCATAGATCAACTCCTGACGAAAAGAATAAATGGAAGCAAGTGATAGACGTTAAGGGCGGAATATGTGAGATTGAACAATGCAGAACTGACAGCAATGGGCTTTATCAATTTAAGGAGCCAAGCAGAGTTGGCATAGTTGATCCAACAAATGGTCAAACCATGTATAGTTACAAAATAACACAAGCATCATTCCCTGATGGCAAACTTGATGTTAATTCAATTCTCCCAATCGAACCAATAAAATAAACAGAAAACCCGTTTATTGTTACAACACCGTTGATTTAATCAACAATACAAACTAACCGGCAATTCGCCGATAATTTTAACCTGTTTACAAGGAGTAAAACTATGTTCAAGAAAATCCTTTTGGCAACAGCAATGATTGCCACAGTGTCCCTTGCGGCATTCGCCGTATTCTCTTGCGCTCACCATGCGTATGCTATGGGTGATCCGGGCAGCAGTTCTGGTAGCAGACCTACCGGTAATATGGTG
>JAIRLW010000158.1 GCA_031259095.1 Planctomycetaceae bacterium
GAAATGATGCTCAACCTTGAAAATAGAATATTAAAAGATATGGTGAATTTTTCGCAAGTAAGCATTCAAAAAATTGACAACATAAAAATATCCAAAGGCTGCCTGATACTTACTCATAAAAATGCGGATTATCAATGTAAAATCAAAACCGGAAAATGTGATTTCATACAAAAACTTATTACAAAAACTTACTTTAATAACGGCAATTTTTTGAACGAAATAAATATATCCGAATTAAAAACATTGCCTGCAATAGATTTTGGCGAACAAACTAAAATAAAAAATTATATTGACGATCTCATATTTGTTTTGTATTTTGATATTTCCTTATCAAAATTAGGTATGCCGGAAGCATTGAATATAAAAAAACTATGTCAAAAAAACAAATTTTATAAGTACATTTTATTATAGTCTTATGAAATTTTACTGATTATTTTACACTTTTGGGGCATTCAGTAATTGGAGTGAATTATGAAAATTTCCGTTCCATTAGGGACGGCATATTGGTAGAAAACTAAAAGATGTTTCAATTAAAAACCATGTTCAATATTTGTTATTCCTTTATTTCCGTATTTTATTTTTTATTGCGGTCTCGGTTGCTGAATGCGGGGATGTTATTTTTTCTGTTATTGATTTTGTTATTGATTCCGTGTGGTGTAACATTTGCGCAAACACTAATGGATACAGGAGCTGCCATGTCTATTGGAACAGAGATGGACGCAGGCGGTGCTCAATCGGCAACAAAACAAGCACCTCGCGGCGGAACGATTCAAAAGATTGGCGAGGCAAATGCGCAACGTAATGCGGAACTTAACAATGCGGCAACACCTGCCGCCGGCGAAAATGTTCCAGCCGGAAATGCCCCTGCCGAAAATATTGCCGGCGGCAATGCGGCAATTCCGGTACAAAAATCAGATATTCTCAAAGATGGTTGGTGGGGACCAGGCGGTTATATTAGTTCGATTAAGTTACCGCTTTATATTTTTGTTTTTTTTATATGGGTTGGGTGTGCCAGTTGGATGAACTCCGATCAGGAACGTCTTAAAAAAGAAAGTCGTGAAACACTTAATTTTCTTTATTTGATATTGTACGTTGTTTTGGGAACGGTGTTTTTTTTCGTACCGATTTTTTGGGTTGCATTTCCGGCAACATTGTTACTTTGTATTGTTCCTGTGATGGTTTATGTTGTTAAGCGGAATAAACCGTTACCGCCTCATGAAAAAGTTCTGACGGGGGAACATCTTTATTATCTTTACGCTGTTGTGATGAATAAAATCGGCGTAAAAATCAAAGTCAAAAAGCGTCTGAGTTATCAAATAGGTCCGTCTATTGAAATGGAATCCGCCGGAAAAAATATCGATCCGAAAATATTGCAAGGGCGTCTTATTGTTGCGAGAAATGCGCCGGGTTACAATTTATTCCGTGAAAGTGTTTTTGATGCGCTGACGAGTAATGCGACTTCGATGATGTTTGACTTCACGCCGGAACGAACATCAATACGGCATCAGGTTGACGGTGTTTGGCTTGACATGGCTCCAATTCCGCGTGTTATTGAAAAGGGAAAAAATAAGGATGTTTTTGAAGAGATGCTTGAATCGGCGAAACTCTTGATCGGTACCAACCCCAATGATCGGCGGTCGCGACAAACCGGAACATTTATTGCCATCTTGGGAGGAAAAAAAAGGAAAAAATATGAAGCTGAATTTATATCGCAAGGAACGAAAACCGGTGAAGCGGTGATGATTCAATTTACCGCGTCGAAGGTTCCGTTCAAAAATCTTAACGAACTCGGAATGAGACCGGAAATTCAGCCGAAACTCATGGAACAACTCAATGCACGGCAAGGAATTTTTGTTGTTTCTGCGCCGTCGGCAAACGGTTTACGAAGTTCGATGGATGTGTTCACTCGTCTTTGCGACCGGTTTACGCGGGATGTGGTGAACATTGAAGATGCGGCGTCGCCGACGGAAGCGATTGAAAATGTGCTTCTCGCTCAATACGATTCTGCCAAAGGGGAAACGCCATTGACCGTGCTTCCTGATGTGTTGTTTAAAGAACCGCACGCATTGATTATCCGTAATATGTCTTCATTGGAAACGCTTCAACTTTGTTGTCAGGAAGCGGACATGCACCGGCTTTTTATTACAACAATTCGGGCGAAAGACGGCGTTGAAGCCATTCTCCGATTTTTGGCAACGAAAATTACGCCGCAACAGTTTATTTCAAGACTGAACGGAGTCATCAATCAGCGTTTGATTCGTAAACTGTGTCCCGCTTGTAAAGAACCTTATCAACCTACTCCGCAGTTGCTTCAACAACTTGGTCTTCGTCCTGATCAGGCGAAGGAGTTTTATCGAACCCGAACTCCGCTGCCCGAACCGGAAGAAAGAAAACGCGGAATCTGTCCGAAATGTAACGGAATTGGTTATCGCGGACGGACGGCGTTGTTTGAACTTTTGGTGATGAGTGATTCTGTACGAGAATTGATTCTGTCGAATCCCAATCCCAACCTAATCCGGCAACAATTCGCCAAAGAAGGTCAAACCGGATTTTTGTACGAAGGAATTCATCTCCTTATCAAAGGCGAAACAACCGTCGAAGAATTTTCAAGAGTGATGAAAATGTAATTAAGAGAATCTTTAAAAAATTATTTTATTCATTAATTTTATTCGATTTCGAATTTAATCGAATAAAATCGAAATTGTAACTAAACTATTCACTACTAACTACTAACTATTAACTATTAACTATAAAGATGGATGTTCGTGATATATTATTTATGGGTTTTACGTATGGAGTTCCGCTTGCGGTTGCGGCGGCAATTTTCGGAACACGTTGGAAAGAAGGTTTTTGGGGAAACATTCTGTCCGTGTTCGCCGTGTTCTTTTCCGCATTAACGGCAATCGCCTGGTGGGAATCGCTCGCGTTGTTACTCAGTACGAAAATTCCCCAAATGCTTTATGTTGCGGATTGTGTCGCTATTTGGCTGATATTTCTTGTTGCATTTCTGATTGTCAATGAACTGACCAGAATGATGTCGCGGGTCAAGGTGAAGTTTGCGGTTCCGATTGAAAATGTCGGTAATGTGGTTGCGTTGTCCTTGTTGTTTCTCACGCTTTACGGTTTTTTCCTGTTCACTATGGATTTGAGTCCGGTTGGAGAAAATCCCGACGCATCGGTTCCTAGTGATTCGGTACAGATTCAGATGTTGCGTATTTTGTCGGCGGGCAATCTTTCGTCGTTTACAGAGCCGACACAATTCGACGCTCTAGGCGATTTCAGAAAAAATCATCTTGAACGCCGTAAAGCGTTAATGGAAAATATGAAAGAAAAAAATACACTTTTTTATGAAGGAACTGTTCCGCCGCGAAGGAATGAGTAACGGTTTATGTTGGTCTCACTTTTTCATTCGTCCCATTTGTCCCCATCGTCCCTATTGTCTCTTAGCCCTAATTTTAGAGACAGAAGGGACATTAGGGACAAATAATTCCGCGATTAAAAACAAATTTTTAACGATTCCCATATTATTAGGAGTAATTATTGTGACGGAAAATCAATCACTTTTTTCATCGACATGGAACAATGCTTCGGAAGAAGATGTGTCGTACACGCGGTTCAGTATTCTGGCATTGCTTGCGGCGATATTGGGCGTCGCCTCGTTCCTGATTTTTATAACGCCTTGGTTTTTCTTCCTTAATGCTTTTGGAATACTTTTGTCGTTTCTTGCGATTAGGTCAATTTGTAAGGCGGAGGGCGGTTTAACAGGTTTACAGTTTGCGCAATTTGGATTATGCGGTTCTATTGTTTCATTAACGGCGGTTGCGATTCTGTTGCCCGCTTACCAATATGGAGTCCGAGTTGAAGCCGACCGTTTTTTCCGCATTTGGTTTGATGCGTTGCAAAATAATAATATTCCGTTAGCGAAAGAGTTGACCTCTCCCTACTGGACACGTCCGGCTACGGACAAACCGGAAGAATGGTGGAAAAAACAGTACGAAAACAAGTTTTCGCACAAATCAATTCATTCTTATACGGAAGACAAACTCATTCGCGTTTTGCTCGCGCTGGGCGATAAGGCGAAGATTTCATATTACAAAACACTTTTGGTTATGACCGGCGGTGAAACAGATACGGTGGTAACTTTGTATGCGGTCAGTTTTCCAAACGATAACGGTAAAACCGAAACTTTTTTTGTCAAGATGATCGGCAAACGTTCCTTTCCAAGCGGCGATGTTAAGTCGGCAGGTTGGGCGTTAGGAGGAATTCCGACATTGGTTGTTCCCGACGAATTAAAGACAACCGCCAAAATACAGGAAAATTAAACGGTGAAAAATAATAAAGGCAACTTCTAAAAACTTGTTTTTTGCTCGACCTAATTCGACTAAAATTGATTTTGGTCGATTTCAGTCGAAGTTTTTAGAAGTTTCCTAAATTATAACATAGACCATAAACGGTCAAGATTATCATGTTTTAATTGTTGCAACGATCAAAATGTTGGTATTTTTTTTCCCGTTAGGGACAACATGTTGGTAGAAAACGATGACAATTAAAAACAGGCGTCCCGTAGGGATGCGATGTTGGTTAAAGCCGAACGCCAATCCAAATGTTACCAACATGTCGTCCCTAACGGGACGGAAATATTAATTGATATAAAAAACATTGTTTGATTCTGTACGAAATTTTAAACATTATAATTTTGACTGCTTATGGTCTGGACTGTTACATTCCATCGTGTACGATGATCTTCACAACATTTTCACTTTTTCTTGGCGCATTTGCGGCGGCGGTCATTCCGGCGCTGTTACATCTTTTAATGCGCGGCAAACCAAAACGGATTGAGTTTCCGGCGCTCATGTTTGTTCGTCAACATTTGGAAATTTATCGCAGACATTATCGAATTAAAAATATTGTATTACTTTTGCTTCGGATGTTGACGCTTATTTTATTTGGTTTGGCGTTGGCGCGTCCGATTCTCAAACTTGCCGATTGGTTGCCGGATATCAATGTTGCACAAAATCAACACAATAAACGAAGTTTTATCAGTTCCCTAGCAGCCTCCATCGGCAGTCAGGATGCACCGATTGCGGCGGCGTTGGTGATTGATTCGTCGCTTCGTATGGAATATGTTTCGGAAAATCAATCGCGGTTTGAAGCGGCAAAAGATTTTTCGCGTTGGATTCTGAAACAACTTCCGCAAGGCAGTCCTATTGCGGTTCTTTCTTCGGATCGGGAAACCGCCGTTTTTCAGGTGGATCGGCTTGCCGCCGAAGAAAAAATCGACAGACTTCCCGTTACGCCTTTAGGACGTCCTATCGCCGAAGCAATCCATGACGCTCTTATGTTACTCAATGAAAGTGAATTTGAGCAACGGGAATTATATGTCATTTCCGATCTTTCACAACCGGCGTGGCAAAGTGATTCCACAAATTCGTTGCAACATTTAATCAGTAATATGAAACCCAAAGGCAGCCTTTTAAGCGGAGCAAGCAAGGAATTAGGGCTTTTCGTTATTGATGTTTCGGCGGAACAACCGGTTAATTCTTCAATTAATCAGTTTACGTTGATGCCGGAGGCGATTACGGCACAAACTCCGGTTCGGATTGATTTGGAATTGTCCCATTTCGGTACGGCACGGAAAAAAACGGTTGAACTTTTGTTACATGATAAGGAAAAAACGGATCAGGAAACAGTTCGCGGTTCAAAGTCGGTTGATTTTTCGGAAGGCGAATCGCGTCAACATCTTTCCTTTTTACTTTCCGGTTTTGACGCGGGAACTTATCAAGGTCAGTTTCGGTTTACGGTTCCCGACGCTTTATCCGCCGACGATCAGGCTTGGTTCACCATTCATGTACAATTACCTCGAAAAATTCTTTTGGCGGCACAACCGCCGGTTCGTGATTCTTCGTTGTATTTACGGCAGGCGTTGGAAACGGTACCATTTATTGTTGAAACAATTCCGCTTTCGGACATTGCCGGTTTGACCACCACAGAACTGAATCAATACAGTAGCGTTATTCTGCTGGATCCGTCGCCGTTGGAACCGGTTGTTTGGAAAAAATTAGCCGATTATGTAACATCAGGTCATGGGCTTGGGCTTTTT
>JAIRLW010000159.1 GCA_031259095.1 Planctomycetaceae bacterium
TCTAAAATGAATAGTAGTCTGGATAAAATAGGAATATTTAATTTGCCAAAACAAATATTAAAATGAATAATAATAGACAGATTGGGGCGCTCTATAAATTTCAGGAACTCTCAATTGGATGCCTTTGTTTCATGGATTCTCTCTTTTTCTCCAAAATGTGAAATAATCAGAAAAAAACGATTAAACTACAGCATTTAATTTCTATGCTTTTATGAAAGTGCAGATTAATTACCCAACGGAGTAATTTAAAAAACAATAAAGGTCATAACGTGATTTACTTTTTCCTCCAATTTTGAATAATCGTTTTGATTTTGAAGAAAAGACTTAAAAAAATTAAAACAGCGCCTGTTGCGATAAACCAAAAACGCGGTTCCCGAACTCCGGGCATAAAACCATGACCGCGAATACGTGCCAACGCAAGTTCGTCCGTCAATGGCACGATCTCGCCGTTAAGCCAAACATACTGAGTTTGTAGATCATCCTGCATCGAAACTTCTGTATAGTTTGGGATTGGCATTGTTATTTTAAAATCTTTCTCGGAAAAGGATTTTCCCACTGAAGTAACATTAATCTCGCCATGAAGTGTTTCTTTTGAAGGAATCGATTTAAGTACATTTTTTTCATACCATTGATGTGCAGTCTCCATTTTAATAATATATTTTTTTGGTAACGGAATAGACCTTAATTTACGAAACGATTCTACAACAAAATCAAACGTAAAATAATTCACATCGTTACGTTCCATTTCGTTGTCATACAACGATATACGAACCGGCATAAATTGAAGTGTCGGGTCCAACCATAATTCATAACGAACTTTTTCATCAACACCAATCAAACGATAAACATCATGTCCTTGCCATTTTTGTTGATCAACATTAAGATTCATTTTTTGAAAAGCATCATGTATATCATGCCGGATATATTTTTTTCCCATTGAAAAAATTCCAAAAGCCAAGATAGAGTCTCTCGCATGACCACTTAACCTTCCGTTAAAATTTAATTTGCATTGTGTGGGATCAAGATAACTTGCAACACGATAATCGTCTTGAGAGAGATTTTCTTTTCCATCTTTTAGTTGCCCTTCAATTGAAGCATCAATAAATTTAGAGTTTTCCAAAGATATTGTTTGTACTTTTGTTATAAAACCCTGCCCAGAGACGCCGTGCCAAGAAACAAAAAATCTTTTATTTATTTTGTCAAAACGTACCAAACCAGAACAGGAATAAGATTGTTCTGCAATGATCTCATTTGTCAATTTTGTTGCGGAATATTTTTCAGAAAACGTGTATTCCATTGAAGAACACTTGTCTAACCATTGGCGATATTTTTGAAGAATCTCATGGGGATTGTTTAATTGTTCAATAGGCTGTTCATTACTCTTTCCTAGATCACAACTAAAAATGATACCGCTTATACACAAAAAAATAATTATTTTTTTAATAAATTCCATGATAAAATAATCAATAATAATGTGCCGTTTTTTGTTGTAATTTAAATTTTTTTGGAAAATTTACTCGTAAAAACGGCACAAAACTTTCGGGCGAAAGCCTAACCCCTTTACTTTTTACTTTGCGACTTCACGATTACTGAGAATCAGATAAGCGACAATGAAAAGGGGAATGGCGTAGGCGAATGTCATGACACTATGATTCTGTAGCCAGTTAGCCGGAATATCGAATCCGGCAACAACCGCGGTGTCGTACACGGCATATTCGGAAAGCGGCGGAACAGCCTGACCAATCAATGTCAGGAAAAGCCCAAATACTTTATCAGAGGCTTTGATGAACGAAGTGGCAAAACTGGTTGGTAAATCGACCACCATATTCTGTTGGATAATCAGACGGTAGAAGGATTCAAAGGGACCGCCGCCGAGAACTTTGTTCAACCCGATTTCAATCATAAACGCTTTGGAGAAACCGGCAATCATAATTCCGACTGTTGAAATCATGGCAACTGCTCCGCTGAGGAACGTGCTAAACAATACGCCAAACGAAATCACCACTAACATTTGCATCCAGATACTAAAATAACCCTTGATAAAATTCAATTCAACCGATCCGTCGTTTGCCCGAATATACAGGTCCGTTTGAGCAACACCGATATATTGTTGGTTGTCGATACATTGGAGCCAGATTTCAAAACGTCCGTCGGCGACAATATCTTTGTAAAAATCAAATTCACGATGTTCGGTGAAATTGGGATTATTTTTTTCTTTTCGGGCGGTTTCGTCGTCGGGAACGGCGTAGGCGTTACCGGTGGGAGTTTGTCCGCGACGCTGGATAATCTGCGGAGTTCCTTCAAATTTCCAAGGAATTACCAACGCTTTGGTGATAAATTCTTCCGTGCTGAACGTCATCACATCAAGCCGCAACCCTGTTACCGGATTACGAACAGCCAGACTTCCGGTAACACGTTTTTCAATATCGCCTTTGTGAGTTCGGAAGACGCCCAAAGTCATTTCGACCGGCAAACCTTCGTGAAATTGTTCTTTTGGAAACATGTCCTCACGAATTCCGTCGAAAGCGAAAACGGCGGCTTCTTCATAACTTCCTTCGGACAATTTGGTACTTCCGCCGATATAGGAACGGTATTCCCATTCGTGACCGACATTAATACCTTTGTCGATGTCTAATCCATCTGCGCCGCGAAAACCAAGTTTGGCGTAAACAGGAATTCGAGCCTGAAGAGTTCCACGCGAGGCGTGAACAGTATAACGGGTTTGATCGCCGGATTTTTCTTGAGTAACAAGATGAGTATGCCCGTTGACCATTCCGACACTGACTGTTCCATCGGCAAGCACTACCACCGGATGTTTATGCCCATTAGTGAGACGTGTTTCACCGCGAAACACAACACGTTTAGGATCATCGGTTGTTGTTCCTGCTTCGATGGGGACTGGAGTTAGATCCTCTTTTTCGGTGAGAAGGTGGGTGTGCTGTAAACCGTTGGTGACGAAGGCATAACTGGCAACGCCCATCAAAATGAGAATGATAGTACCAATGAGTCCGATACCGAGAACCCGTCCGAACACGAGTTCGCTGCTGCGAACCGGTTTGGTAACAACAGAATAAATTGTTTTTGTTTTGAAATCGGTTGGGAGGCTGAAGGAACTCAAAAACAGGGAGAGAAGCAAAACGAGAACGGTTGTTGCTCCCATAACGAAGGACATATAAAGTTTTGCGGGATCTTCGCTATTGGGGTCGAGAAACCATCCTGCAAACAGCAGGAGAACCATGAACAAGGCAAAAACAATCAATACCCGTCGTCGGATTGATTCTTTGATTGTTAATCTTGCGATTGCCCAAGTTCGAGCGAAGGAGAGGGAGGTTAAATTTTTAACGCCGCGTTCAACCGCACGGTAAAACGGGCGTAGAAAGCCGGAAAAACCGTATCGGATCACCGAAAGTAACGCTCCGACAACAAGCGCTGTCACCAGTAAAACGGCAACAGCTTTAATCCAATCCAAAGCGGCAACAGGAAGCCACTCAAAAAACGGTAAAATATTTTGTTCTAAAATCATGGGCGTGACCAAAAAAACAGAATGTAAAGAAATAAATTAATTTGAAGTCATTATTTTACAGATGTTAGAGGCGAGGCGATAGGGGGTAGGAAATTTTGTGGTTTGTGAAGTTTGTGAAGAGTCGTTGTTGGCAACCGCATTATCAGTAAGCATTGCCAACAGAGCTGAAAAGATTCCGGCAACTTCTAAAAACTCATTTTTTGATCGACCGAAATCCACTAAAATCGATTTTAATTGGTGCTGCCCTTTCCTAATTTATCCTGCTAATTGGCCTAGTCATATTAGTTGTGATTCGAATATTTTTTGTTTTATGTCTTTTGGCAAAGCCTTGCAAAATTCATTTTTTAAGGGTGTAATTTTGATTCTACGTATGATTAGGTAATTTAGGTAAGATTCTAATTAAAATCAGATAAAATAGTGAACAAAAAATTTGGTTTAGTCTTGTATTGAAAAGACAAGCAAAAA
>JAIRLW010000185.1 GCA_031259095.1 Planctomycetaceae bacterium
CATTTGAATTTTTTATATAGTGTAAAAGTTTGATGTAAAAATGTTACCGCAATATTTTACGGCGTCATTGAAGTTTTTTAACGGATGAATTTACGTATTAAATTTACGTACTGAATCAACTTGCTGAATTTTTGTGATGAAAAATTGTTGGTAAAATAAATGTTGATTGATCTGAAATTTTCACGGCTAATATTGATTAACTGTTTCGTTTATTGACGGTTGTCAGAGTTGTTACAAAATTGGCAACAGATTGTTTGGCGGTATCGGGATGCTCTTCGATAATTCGTTGAAACGCACTGCCGATAATTACGCCGTCGGCAAGAGTTCCGGCGGCTTGAACATCTTCAGGTGTTGAAATTCCGAAACCGACACAAAGCGGAACCTTTGTTTCACAACGCATTGCGGTAATCTCTTGTTCAAGACCACTCCAATCAATTTTATTACTGTTACCGCCGGTAACGCCGTGCCGTGAAACAATATAAACAAAACCGTCCGATTGACGAAGAATTTCGTTACGTCGAACTGTGTCTGTTGTCGGAGCGATCAACCGGATAAAATGAAAACGATTACCCGTATTAAACGTATCGACGTTATTAACTGAAACGTTTTTGTCGGCGTTTTTAATATTCGGCTGCTGAATATGCCGCATGATTTCATCGGAATATTCACTCGGTAAGTCAACACATAAAACGCCGTCCGCACCGGCTTCAACCGCCTCACGAACAAACGTTTCGGTTCCCATTGCGAAAATCGGATTGTAGTACGAAAAAAGAATAATCGGCAATTCATACTTTTGCCGAAGTTTTCGTACAAATTCAATTCCGTGACGTAATGTCATTCCGGCTTTAATCGCGCGGCTTGACGCACGTTGAATGACGGGACCGTCTGCTGTCGGATCGGAAAACGGAATACCGAGTTCCAAAATATCCAAACCGGCGCCGCACGCCGCATCGATAATTTCAAACGACCACTCCATATCAGGATCGCCCGCCGTAATATAACCAATCAACGCAACACGATTTTCGTTGCGCGTTTTCTCAAAAATTTGTGTTAATCGGGTCATTGTAGTTAAGATTTTTTTGTAATTAAAGTTTTTGTAATTAACCATGTTTCCTTGAAACACGGTATTCATTAGTTAATTTAATTGATTCAAAGCGTTCCAATTTTTATCGGCAACCCAAACAAAAATACACTTGCCGCTGGAATGGAATGCCCAGTTTTCGCCAATACTTTTTTTATCCAGTTCATCGGGATTGTTTGCCCGATCACCGCCTTTATATTCAATGACGGCTGTACGGTTATCATTTAATTCCGCAACAAAATCGGGAAAGAAGTACTTTATCGAAGACAATGAAAACCCTTTTGAACCGGTACTAGGATCAAGGTTGCGTACCCAACGTTTCACGTTTTTATGCCGGTCGATTTTTTCCGCACAGATTTCTTCTTCACCGTTCATTTTACCAATCTTTGCAATAAAAGCATGTTTTTCAAACCGATAGGAACCATGATAAAAATGATACGGTAAATATTCTTTTTCGTCAATAATATGATTAAAAAGATCGTCATCTATTGTTTCAATTCGCCGTGAACCGGTCATTTCAAATAGTGTTTTTATTCCTACTTTTATCTGTTTTTGGGCATGATCCCAAATTTTTTGTTCGATAATTTTTGCCAGATCATGCCGTCGCCGAACCAGTATTTTCAGGTTGCAGCGTTTCAAAAGATCGTTGATGACTTCAAGTATCCATGGAAAACTTATTGTTGTCGATAAACTTGTCCATTGTCCGCCGTGATGCAATTCACCGTCTAACCAATGCGCTAAAACATCTTTAGACCAATCGTCTTTTTCCCAGAACGAAAATTCTTTAATCTCGACATTACCGCCGTCTTGTCTTTCGATACCGCCGGACGATTTTAGATCAATCAATGTTTTTTCACCGATGATGAATATATCGCCGCTAAATTCATTTTTTGAAACGGTTATATCGCACTGGTTGAGTTCCCACTTAAATTCATCAATTTCTATCGGATCGAACAGATATTTTTGGTTTCCGTCCACGACGAGCATTTGCGGAATCTGTATCGGTTGAACAAATTCATCAAGTTTCATCGTTGCCTGACATTCTCTTTTCCAACTTTCTTCAAGCGCCGGATAGTTTTCCGGCGGTGAAATTTTTTGTATCACTAGATAATCTTCCCGCGTCAGATTTTTTTGTACGGAGATAATTTTTGTTTTGGAATCGTAAACAATTTTTTGGCGTATCGTTTCGGGTAATTCTGTAATATTAATAGGTTTATCAAGCGGAATGGTCCAGAGTGTCAATGGTAAAACTAGAGGTGGAATTTCACGATGATACTGAAGAGCATCACGAACGGAATCACGATCAAAACCGCAATACGAAACCAAACCATCAGTTAGATTTTTTGCTGTTTCGGCAATATTGCTGCTGTGAACCACCGCATAAGCCCGATCCAATTCGGAAACACCGGTTGGCAGAGCGTCCGGCATCCGTAAAACTCGTCCGAGTAATTGTTCCACTGCCGTTTCCGTTGCAACATTGCCGATAGAACCAAGAATATACGCAAACGGACAATCCCAACCTTCCCGAAGTTTTTCAACAGTAATAACGTATCGTACCGGACAATTTTCATTTCGTAATTCTTCGCCGGTTAATTCGTCTTTATCGCCGGTGGCGATACGAATATATTCTTTTTGAATTTTCAACTGATTGATCAAAGTCTCTTTGACTTTATCAACGGTATGTGTTTCTTTTGTTTTACTTTTTGGTTGCGCTTGTAGAAGAACAATTGGTCGGATATAACGTCCGGTTGTTCGCTGAAATTCTATTGTTTTTTGTTCTAATTTTTTTTGAATTTGTACAGTTCTGGCTAAAACATCCGTCCAATCATTAAGAGATTCCAATTCGACCGGCAGTTTGATCATTCCTTCATTTTTCAGTTGGAGAGCAGAGACGGCATGTAACACATTACTATCATTTTGCGGTGTTGCGGTTAATTCGAGAACCGCCATTGGTTCAAAACGATTTAAACTGTCAAACGATATGGGCGTTCTGGCATTATGCGCTTCATCCATGATGATGACCGGATGATGTAATTTCAATACATTGGCAAGTGACGGAATTACTCGTCCATCTGGTTCCTGTAATCGTTCCCGAATTTCCGGCGGCAGATCGGTAAAATGATCCATCAAAGAACCGTTTTCACGATAGATTTTACGTCCTTCTGTGTCTTCTTTCCGGTAATTTTGAATTGTAGTAACAATAACAGCCGCCGCTCCTGCATATCGTGATTGTCCGGCATAAAGTGCATCCTCAACGGTCATTACTTCCAATGCCGCACCATGAATGCCTTCACGAAAAGCGTCGTGATACGGATGACGCGGCATTTTCAATCCGTTCAATGTTTGATCGCGAATAGTGGTGGACGGTGTAACCCAAAGACAGATTGGATAATCCTGATGACCAAGCCGTCGGGCAATCGTTCCGGCTGCATGAGCGGCAAGCAATGTTTTTCCGCCTCCGGTCGGAATTCGTACACAAATATATGGAATATGACGGGAAAGTTGTGATACATTTTGATAATTTCGATCACAAATTTCTCTAAAAGCGTTTTCGACCGGATGTGATGAACCATTTACAGACATATCGCGTAACGTATCACAAAACGCAGCGATAATATCAAGCGATTCACGTTGATAATTTTTCAGTTCCATAAAAGTAAAATTAGTTAATCGTTTTTCAATTCAAAAGGAATTTGCCGAAACACAATATTGTAACGTTCTAATGATTTTTTGCCGAGCAGACAACTTTCACCGTAAACAATTTTAACGCCGTCATATTTTGGTAAATTTTGGACAACTTTATGCGTCAACACATTACCGCCGTTGGGACGTTTATCGCCTAAAATGCCGTTGTACAATAAATAAATCGCCCGATTCTGAAATGTTCCTAAAAACGGCGTTTTGCCGTTAGTCCGTTTGGGAAGCGGACTTCCTGTTTCCGTAAAAAAAACATGCGCCGCCATATCGCCGAAACGCACTTCCGATGAAACCATACCATTGGCGTCAAAAAATCCGCCTGACAATTTACAGTAACGAAAACCGCTGCCGCCGTTCCAATTGACCGATTGGGAAATACCGCCTTGTTCGCCTTCGACAACAGTTTTCAAGCGGGGATAGCAATGCGTTTCACAATGTTCGCCCATTTCGATACCGATAAAACGCCGCCCCATTTTCATTGCAACCGCCGCCGTTGTCCCGCTACCAAGAAAACTATCTAACACAAAGTCGCCGGAATTAGTAACCATTGCAATTATTCTTTGGATTAGACGTTCCGGTTTTTTACCATTTATAAAATCAACTGAACCTTCATTATTTAATCCGGTAGTTTTTATATCAGTCCATAAATCGCCAAGACCGATAGTTAAATAATCATCTGCGAAAAGAAGTTTGATTCGTGGTTGTGCCGCAGAAGGTTCGTAATCATTTTTGATAATATATGCTTTCCTTTGTTTTGTTTCGATAATAAAAGCAGGAGTTTCAACGGATACTTGTTTTCGTTTTTTGTCAGCTATTGATTTTGCAGTATCCGTGGTAGCAACCGACCTAACAATTCGCCAAGAATTTTCCAGTAACCAAGCATCTTTTTCCTCCTTTGATATTTTTTGTTGCTTCATTACATATTCGATATTTTGGTAGGAGAATTTCGCACAAATTGTATCTGCTTCTATTACGTCTTTACTTAAACGTTCTTCATTATCAATGATTTCTTTGAGTCGTGTTATCTCATCTGTTGATATTCCATTCAAGAATATTTTATATTCATCATCCCATTTTTCTTTTGCGATTCTTTCAAGCACTAATTCTTTCACACCATTTTTCTTTGCAATAATGATAAATTCCTTCATTTTTGGAATACTCCCTGCTTTTTGTACGGAAGCCATTTTTACACCGGTTGCTTCACTCATTTTTACACATATCGTTTTTAAATTCCCGATACCGAAAAGGTCAATAAGAATTAAATACAATTCTGCAAATTCATTGTCGTCTATTTGAACAGCAAGTAATCCATCTTTTGTTAAAAATTGTTTTAATAGGGCGAGTCTTGGATACATCATACAG
>JAIRLW010000223.1 GCA_031259095.1 Planctomycetaceae bacterium
CAATAATGTTATTCACCGTCATGTCGATCCCGGTGTTGTTTTGGACATCCTGAAAAATATTTTGCCGGAACAAATTTTGTAATACAACCGTTTTAATAAAATCGACCAAAATCGATTTCAGTCGATTTTGATCTTTTGTCAAAAAAAACTTCCAATGAATATTCATTCACCGGTTTACACGACCGACAACATCTGTCAAGATTGTTACAAATGTATTCGGCATTGTCCGTGTCGGGCAATCCGAATCGTGAACGGTCGCGCCGGCGTAATTCAGGAACTTTGTGTGGCTTGCGGAATGTGTGTGCGGGTTTGTCCGGCAAAAGCAAAAAAAATCCGACCCGATCTGCCGCGAACAAAATATCTCTTGAACAGCGGAAAAAAAGTTTACGCATCACTTGCTCCGTCGTTTGTTAGTTATTTTAAACGTTACCAACCCGAAGCGTTGACCGCCGCACTTTGTCAACTCGGATTTGCCGGTGTGAGCGAAACCGCACTCGGCGCACAAATGGTCAGCGCCGAAACCGCCGCATTTCTCAATCACGCCAACGCCGGAATTTATTTGTCGAGCGCATGTCCCGCCGCTGTTGATTACATTAAAAAATACGTACCAAATTATGTCAAAAATATTGTTCCCGTTTTGTCTCCGTTGCTCTCGCACGCAAAATTGTTGCGAAAAACATTCGGCGAAAATATCGGCGTTGTCTTTTTTGGTCCTTGCGCCGCCAAAAAAAATGAAGCGGATCGGCATCCCGAATTACTTGATCTTGCCGTTTCATTCAGCGATCTTGCCCAATTTTTCGCAACAGAAAATATCCGTCCCGAAACGATTGACCCGCAAGATTTTGTCCCAATGGTTCCGCAAAATGCGGAAGAAGGAAAAATTTATGCAGTTGAAGGCGGAATGAATGACACATTGCGCGGCGTGAAAAACAATGTACGTTTTTTCACGGTTTCAGGACTTCGTAATCTTGAACGTTTATTTCGTGATGTTCCTGATCCGGCTCAACTTGGCGATTGTAAAATTTTTGTTGAATGTCTGGCGTGTTACGGCGGCTGCGTCAACGGTCCTGTGATGCCGCATGAAGATGCCGGAACACTTGCGTCGATTGCTCAAATTGCCAAATCTTACAACGGCGGAAATAGTTTGTTACGTAAATCCGATTTGCCCATTACCGAACACGCCTTCGCCGAACCGCAACACGAACCGGAAGTTACAGAAATAGAAATCAAAACCGCTCTTGCTCAAGTTGGTAAATTTGTTCCTGCCGACGAACTGAATTGCGGCGGTTGCGGTTATTTTACGTGCCGCGAATTTGCCAAAGCCTTACTGACGAACAAAGCCGAAACGGAAATGTGTGTTTCTTATCTGCGTCAATTAGCGCAGCGAAAAAGTAATGCGTTAATTCGTTATATTCCGGCAGGTGTGGTGATTGTTGATCGTCATCTTCGGGTGGTTGAGTGTAATCGGCGTTTTGCGGAATTGTTTGATGAGAGTGCGGTAACGGCGTTTGATTCGTGCGGTTTGGTTGGTGCGGAAGTGAGATTGTTTGTTGAGTTTAGCGATTTGATTGCGGCGGCTCTCGAAGGCGGCGGAGAATTACAACGTCCCCATCAAGTTTGCGGCGATAAAATATTGAACATTAGCGTTTTTACCATTTCACCGCATCAAAGTGTCGGCGCAATTGTACAAAATGTTACGAGTATCGAATTGCACCGCGAACAAGTTTCAGAAAAAGCACGCGCGGTCATTCAAAAAAATATTGTAACTTGTCAGAAAATCGCAAGAAATCTCGGCGAACACATGGCGGAAACAGAAATTTTATTGCGCGAAATCGCCGGCGCTTATAAGTCCGAATGATGATTTGTCCTAACGATCATTTTTGTGATTTGTATGATTTTGTTTTCTATGGTTTTTATTCTGATTTTTATAAAGTGTGATTGTTTCCTATAGTCAGACAAAAGATGAATTTATGCAGACGGATGTCTTTGTTGAGATGGAATGTTGTCAATGCAACCACGATGGCGAAGCGGTTTGCGGCGATGATTTTTTGTTTGAACGGATTGCAACAGAAAATCGTCATCTTGCGGTTTTGTCGGATGGACTTGGCAGCGGAATTAAGGCGAATTTATTAGCGACCATGACAACCACAATGGCATTACGTTTTATTCGTTCTAATATGGACGTGCTGCAATCGGCGGAGGTGATTATGGATACGTTGCCGGTTTGTGAAGTTCGTAAAATCAGTTACGCAACATTTACGATTTTCGATTTGCAACTCGGCGGCAAGTCGCGAGTTATTGAAATGGAAAATCCGCCGTTCATTCATTTACGCAATAATAACGATTTAATCGTGGAACGTCGTGATTTAATTTCGGAACGTTGGGTATCGCGTAAAGTTCAGTTGTCGGAGATTCACACGATTATTGGGGATCGGCTGATTACGTTTTCGGACGGCGTTACGCAAGCGGGACTTGGTCGGAAAGGTTACAAATTCGGCTGGAGACGCGAAGGCGTGTTGGCGTTTATCAAAAGTCAGATTGAACGCAAGCCGGATATTTCCGCAATGGAATTATCGAAAGCGGTTGTGGCGGCGGCAAGAAGTTGCAACGAAAACTATGCGTGTATTGACGATATTAGCTGCATGGTGATTTATTTACGCAAACCGCGAAAATTACGTTTGTTGACGGGACCGCCGTTTTATGAGGAGTCGGACGCGGCGTTTGCGGAACTTGTCCGTAATTTTGACGGCAAGACAATTTTATGCGGCGGGACAACAGCAAAAATTATTTCACGGGAACTCAATCGACCAATTCAATTTGACAACAAATTACTGAGTAAAGGCGGCGGTTTGCCTCCGCCGTCGGATATCCGCGGAATTGATCTTGTTACGGAAGGCATCTTGACTTTGACGGATGTGGTGCAAAAAATAGAAAAAGGGGTTGAGTCGGCGGACGTGTTGCCGTTGGCGTCGAAAAAAATGGTGCAATTTTTCCGTAACAGCGATGAGATAGAACTGGTTGTCGGTACAAAAGTCAACGAAGCCCATCAGGACCCGAATTTACCGATTGATCTTGAAATACGGCGTAATATTGTAAAACGCTTGAAAACAGTCCTCGAAGAAAAATACCGTAAACGAGTTTTATTAAAATATTTTTAGGCATTGGGGGGTTGCGGCGCAAGCGGAAATAATCAGTTACGGCAATAATTCCGCTTGCGGCACCCAAATCCCAAATCCCAAACCACAAACTGTTCACCCATGAAATTCAGAGTTGAAATTTGTCTTGGAACGACGTGTCATTTGATGGGCGCGTCCGAACTTGTTGAACTGGAACGGCAACTTCCGTCCGAACTTGCCGGCATTGTTGAAGTGATTGCTTGCTCCTGCTTGGGCGCATGTCATAACCGGCAATACGGCAGTTCACCTTATGTCCGTATCAATGAAACAAAATTGATTAGCGAAGCAACCGTCCAAACCGTAACAGAATATCTGTTGCAAGAAATAGGAGAGAACGGCTGATTATGAACAATTCAGAACGAACGCGCCGGCAACTGATGATTCGGTTTATTCAGGATTTTTTGGAAGACCGGCTTGCGGAAACAATTGATCGTATTCCTGTTGAAATGCGTCCGCGAAATTATCAGGCGGATCGATGCTGCATTTACAAAGACCGTGCGATGTTACGTTATCGGCTGATGGCGTTGATGGGGTTCGGCATGGAAGAGGAAGAAGATGAATTGCAGTTACTGAAATCGTATTTGACGGATGCGGTTGAAAGTAAAAATAACACCAAACCTATTTTGACGGTTTGTACGGTTGGTTGTGCGGGTTGTGTTGACAGTCATGTTCAGGTTTCCAATGCTTGTGTCGGTTGTTTTGCGCGTCCGTGTGTTTCAATTTGTCCAAAGAAAGCAATTGCGGTTGTCAATCAACGTTCCGTAATTGATCGAGCAAAATGTATTGATTGCGGACGTTGTATGACTGTTTGTCCTTACAAAGCAATTATTCGTAACCCGTTGCCGTGTGAAGATGCGTGTCCTGTCGGCGCAATCAGTAAGGGCGATGACGAACGGGTTCGAATCAATTTTGAACGATGTATTTATTGCGGCAAATGTTTTCGTGCTTGCCCATTCAGTACGATAATGATTCGTTCCGAGTTGGTTGGAATTTTGCAAGCGTTTAAGGAAGGCAAACAAGTTATTGCAATGATTGCGCCGTCAATTACTGAACAGTTTCCCGGAACGATTGAACAACTTTTCAGTGCATTAAAATTAGCCGGTTTTTCGGAGATTATTGAAGTTGCTCTTGGTGCGGAGTTGACAACACGGCATGAAGCGGAAGAATTTTTTGAACGCATGGAACGCGGCGACAAATTGATGACAAGCAGTTGTTGTCCGGCGTGGATGGAAACGGTCAAAAAACATGTTCCAGAAATGACGCCGATGGTTTCCGAAACGCCAAGTCCGATGGCGTTCACCGGTCAGATTGCAGCGGAGAAATATCGTAATGCGGTTAAGGTTTTTATCGGTCCCTGTCTTGCGAAACGCCGTGAAGCGCAAAGTGATCCGAATATCGATTTTGTGATGACGTTTGAAGCGTTGGGTGCGCTTTTTGCGGCAAAACAAATTGATATTAAATCCGTAACAGTCGAACCATTAGAACATCCGGCGGCAAGTTATGCGCGGAATTTTGCGAAGAGTTGCGGGGTTACGGAAGCGATTTTGCACGAAATTAACGAAGAAAGTTTTTGTAATAAAAAAAATACCAAAATCGAAGAAAAATTTATCAACGGACTTGACCGCAAATCACTCAACTTAATAAAATTGTACGCTAAAGGCGGACAATCCGGTAATTTTCTTGAAGTGATGGTTTGTAACGGCGGTTGCGTCGGCGGACCTTGCTCGTTGGCACGATAATAATTTTTGATTGATGATTGATAAAATTGTAATCTTGGGGATAATTAGTCCGCAGATTTTCGCAGATTATGTTTTGAAGTATTGAGTCCCGAAAGGACGACACGTTATTAACCGTATGCTTCAGTTTACGGTTAAAAATTTAACAATAATTATTGTTTGTAAAAAATTTAACATTATTGGAAAACGGTTTTTCATAATGAAAAATATTTTTTTTATGAACGTTCCAATTTTTCAGAAAGGAATTACTCCAATGAAAAAACATGTTTCACCGGAAGTTACCGTTAGTGCTGAACAAGTTGTTCGGAACGAAGCGAACCAAACCCAAACCGATCAGGACAATCAGGACAAAACGAATCGGGGCAAAGCCAATCAGGACACGAATCCGGTTACGAATTTTGTTTCCGTGAATCCTGCGGTTTCAAATCCAATCGTAACACCAATTGTCAACACGTCCGAATCTCTCAACGAAATGATGGAACGTGTTCGCAATGCGCAACGGATTTACGCAACTTACACACAAGAAAAAGTGGACGAAATATTCCGTGCGGCGGCGCTTGCTGCGGCGGCGAAACGTATTCCGCTTGCGAAAGCCGCTGTTGAAGAAACCCGAATGGGAATTGTTGAAGATAAAGTGATCAAAAATCATTTCGCTTCCGAATATATTTTTAACAAATTTCATGACGAAAAAACGTGCGGTTTAATCGAACACGATGCGGAATTTGGTGTTCGCAAAATTGCCGAACCGGTTGGAATTGTCGCAGGCGTTATTCCAACCACAAACCCAACCTCAACCGCAATTTTCAAAGCGTTACTCGCATTGAAAACACGTAACGGAATTGTGTTTTCACCGCATCCGCGGGCGAAAAAGTGTACGGTTATGGCGGCGAAACTGATTTTGGATGCGGCGGTTGCCGCCGGTGCGCCGGAAGGAATTATCGGTTGGATTGACGAACCGACGGTGGATTTGTCGCGCCAACTCATGTCGCATCCGTACATTAATCTAATTCTTGCAACAGGCGGTCCCGGCATGGTTGTTGCGGCTTATTCTTCGGGTAAACCGGCAATCGGGGTCGGCGCAGGCAACACTCCGGCAATTATTGACGAAACCGCCGACGTCAAAACCGCCGTCAACTCCATCCTGTTGAGTAAAACATTTGACAACGGCGTCATTTGTGCGTCGGAACAATCAGTGGTTGTTGTCAAAGATGTTTACAGCGAAGTCCGCAAAGAGTTTTTGTTGCGCGGCGCACACATTGTCAACAATGAGGAACGCGATAAACTCCGAAGTCTTATTCTCAAAGACGGAAAAATTAACGCCGAAATTGTCGGTCAATCCGCGCACAAAATTGCGAAAATGTCGGGATTTAATGTTCCAGAAGCAACAAAAATTCTTGTCGGCGAAGTTGAAAAAATCGGCAATGAAGAACCATTATCGTTTGAAAAACTTTCTCCGGTTCTTGCGATGTATTCGGCGGAGAATTTTGAAAACGCGGTAGAGAAGTCGATTGCGTTAATTCGTTTTGCGGGCATGGGTCATACGTCGGTGCTTTACACCGATCCCAACAACGCCGACCGAATTGAGATGTTCGGCAAGCGTGCAACAACCGGTCGCGTTCTCATCAACCAACCGTCCAGTCAAGGAGCAATCGGCGATTTATACAATTTCCGTTTGGAACCGTCGTTGACGCTGGGTTGCGGAAGTTGGGGCGGTAACAGTGTGAGCGAAAATGTCGGCGTGAAACATTTAATTAACGTAAAAACAATTACGGAACGCCGTGAAAATATGTTGTGGTTTCGGGTTCCGCCGAAGATTTTTTTCAAAAGCGATTGTTTGTCGATTGCGTTGGAGGAGATTCGCGGACGTAAACGGGCATTTATTGTAACTGATGCGCCGTTGTTCAATCTTGGTATTCCCGACAAGGTGGCGAACACGTTGGAACATATCGGAATTGAAGCGGAAATATTTTTTGAAGTGTTACCCGACCCCGACTTAACAACAATCCGCAAGGGAGTTGATCGGATGAAATCGTTTCAGCCGGATGTGATTATTGCGGTTGGCGGCGGAAGTCCGATGGATGCTGCAAAAATTATGTGGCTGCTCTACGAACATCCCAAAGTCCGGTTTCAAGATTTGTCGTTACGTTTTATGGATATTGAAAAACGTGTTTTCAAATTTCCGAAACTTGGTATTAAGGCGTTATTTGTTGCAATTCCGACGACATCGGGAACCGGCAGTGAAGTAACGCCTTTTGCGGTTGTTACGGATGACAGTACCGGTCAAAAATATCCGATTGCGGATTACGAGTTAACGCCGAATATTGCCATTGTTGATCCGGCGTTGGTGATGACGATGCCGAAGAAGTTGACGGCGTATTCGGGAATCGATGCGTTGGTTCATGCGTTGGAGGCAATTGTTTCGGTTGCGGCGACAGATTATTCAAACGCATTGGCGTTGGAGTCGGCGCGGATTTTGTTAAAGTATTTACCGTCGGCGTACGAAAATGGTCAAAACGATGCGAAAGCACGTGAAAAAGTTCACAACGCCGCAACAATGGCAGGGATGGCGTTTGCGAATGCGTTTCTTGGGTTATGCCATTCGATGGCGCATAAACTTGGTGCGGAATATCATTTACCGCATGGATTGGCGAATGCGTTACTGATTGAGCAGGTGATTCGTTTTAACGCTACCGAAGCGCCGCGAAAACAAGCGGCGTTTCCGCAATACGGTTATCCTGATGCAACAGCGCGTTATGCGAGAATGGCGCGTTACATGGGATTGAATATCGGTCGCGGTGATGCGCCCAATGAGGAAATGACCAAACGTTTGATCGAAGCGTTTCGGGAATTAAGCGGCAAGTTGGAAATTCCCCGGTCGATCAAGGATGCCGGAGTGGACGAAAAGAAATTTTTCGCCAATCTGGATAATCTTGCCGAAGAAGCGTTTGACGATCAATGCACCGGAACCAATCCGCGTTACCCGCTCATAAGCGAAATCAAACAACTCTACACCAACGCCTATTACGGTAATCAAAAAACCGTGTAACGCTTTCACGCCAATTATGTTTGGTCCCATAAGTCCCATAAGTCTCATTTGTCCCATTTGTCTCAATAGTCCCCAATGTCCCAAAATAAAAATGGGACTATTGGAACAAATGAGCCTTTATGGGACAATTGTTTACGTCAACAATTCAGAGGTTAGCGATAATCCGGGGGTAGTTGTCTCTTCAACGAAAGAATCGCCTCTAAAATTTATCCCTTAGAATTTTAAAATAATTTGAAAATTTTATCCATTTTAACAACTAACCTGTAAACACGAAGGAAATTTGATCTAAGGTTTTTAGGAATTTTTTAGGAAATTGGTAAGAATTTCAAAAAAATGACCATTTTCATATTTATTAAAAGACAAGAAATTGATATAATTTCTCTCCCGTCTGTTTTTAGAGCAGTTCGGTGAACTTAACAATCCGTACCGGAAATGATGTTTTCAATGTTGGTAATTCTCGTGTTTTATCTCAACGTGATCGCATTGATTTATCGTTTTCGGCAACAAACTGAAACATAAAAAACGTTTTTAACAAAGGAAACAAAATTCATGGCGCGCTTTCATCCTTTCAAAAGTTTTCAGCAAAACAGGAAAAAATGGCTTGCAGTGTTGGGCATTTTGACCATGATTTCGTTCATCATTTTACCGGTTTTCATGGGTTGGTATCCCAGTTCCGGCAGAACCGGTCCCGCGAAACTCGCCAGTTGCCGACGTTACGGCAGTATTGATGAACAGAATGTTGACGTCCTGGTACAAAACCGTAACGATCTGGGACGCTTTTACCTTGTTCTTTATCGGCAACTTGCCGACCCGAACAATCAGGAACGGATGATTGCCTTGCGAAGTCTTGAAAGAACCGCATCGGAATACGATCAAATCCTCGAACCGGAAGAATTAGTCAATAACTGGCTTCTCACTCAATACGCTAAAGAATTGGGAATGTCTATCGATAAAACCAATATTATCAACTATTTAACACTGTTGACCGGAGGTTCGCTGACTAATACGGTTTATCAAAGTACACTGAAAGCGGTCGGAATGACCGAGCAACGTTTCGAATATCTTATTACGTTGGAATTACTGTACGTCCGAATGAGAGAAATGTTTGAAATCGGGTTGAATGTGATTCCGCCATCGACACGTTGGGAATGGTTTCAACGTCTGAATCGCCAAATCACGGCGGAAGTGGCGGCTGTTCCGGTTGAGCAATTCATCGATCAAATCGCCGAACCAACCAACGCCCAACTTCAGAATTTTTTCGACGAGAACAAAAACAAACCTTTCAATCCCACTCAAATCGAAAGCGGTTTTACCATACCGGATAAAATCGCGTTTCAATATGTTAAAGCGGTTCCCGATCAAAAAGTTCTCGATTCTATTGCCGAAGAGGAAATTAAGCAATATTACGAAGAAAATAAAGAAACTTTATTCCGAAGACCGGTTCAACCGATAGAAACTTCTCCAATGTTTCCAACGTTACCGAGTCAAGGCGGAAATTTGTTTCAATCCGGAAATTTGGGCGGTTTTACTCCGTCATCCAGACCATTTCCAACTCCGCAACTTCCGATAACAACAACACCATTAGCAACTCCGCAACAACCTGAACAAGTTCCGGCGGACAATACGGATAAAACCGATACGGATAAAAAAGAGGAACCACCGAAAACAGAAACAACTCCGGCGGTGAATGAAAATGAACCGGAAAAGAAGGAATCAGAAAAGACGGAACCGTCTAATTCAGAACCGCCAAAACCGGAATCGTCCGTGCCGGAATCGGAAAAGAACGAATTAGAAAAATCGTCGTTTCTTGTACCGGTGAAAACACGATTTGTTTCTTACCAGACAGAAGCAGAAACGGAAAAAAATACGAATCCGGTATCCAACTCAGAACAACCAAAAACCAAAGAGTCAAAAACGGAACAACCAAAAACGGAAGAGTTAAAAACTAATGACGTCCCCAATGTCCCTCTTGTCCCAATCGTCCCATTACAGCCGGAACAGCCGAAAACGGAAGAGTCGAAAACTGAAGAGTCGAAAACTGAGAAACCGGTTGATTTGAGTATTTTGTACCGACCACTTGATGAGGTGAAGGATCAAATTCGTTTAACTCTTGCGACCGAAAAGGTGATGAAATCGTTACCGTTTATTGAAGAAAAGATGCGCGATTATTTTCAGGTTTATTACACTCATCTTGATCAGGAAAAAACGGCGCCGCCGATGCCGGATTTGACAGCGTTTGTGGAAGAGCAAGGGCTTGTTTTGAAGACAGTTCCGTTGGATACGATTTTCGGTTTAATTAAATCGGAATTTGCACGCAGCGTTGCCGGGCGTGAATATTTGTTCAATTTATTCAACGAAGCGCCGATTGTTTTTGAACCGAAAAAAATGGACAGCGAAAATATTCTCCTTTGGGTGACGGAAATTCAGTCGGAAAATAAACCGGAAAAACTTGAGGAGATTAAAGAAATTGTTCTGAAACGCTGGAAAGAATTGGAGGCTCGTCCGTTGGCGCGGAAACGTGCGGAAGAGTTGGCGATGGAAGTTCGCCGTGCGGAAAAATCGCTTGAGGAAACTTTTTCCGCACGGAGCGATGTTCCGGTCACAGAAACGGAGCCGTTTACGTATAAAAGTTACGGAGCGTCCATGTATGCGGCGTTTTTGGCAATGCGCGGTATTCCGCCGCGTCTTGGTGAAGTTTGCGAAAAAGGGGTTGCCGTTGGCGATTCCGAAATCGATAACAAATGGATTGTCGCGCCGGGCGTTGAATTTATGGAAACCGCGTTGTCGCTTGCGGTTGGAGAAACCGGAGTCGTCTTCAATCAACCGCAAACAGTTGCTTACGTCATTCGGATTACCAGCAGTTCGCCTTCGGAAGAAGTCTTGTGGGGACGTTTTCAAAACGCTTCAATTATGGAATACTATCTTGCCGGTCAACCTGAAACAATTGCCGACGCCCGAAAAGCGTGGTTAAACAAAATCTATGAAGAAGTCGGTTTCAAATGGATACAAAAACCAGAACGATTACGGCGACAACGTTAGAAAATTACAGAGCGTTTCGAATAATGAATGGATAAACAAAAGTAGGCGATCCTTTCTCCCGAAAGACTTTTTACTTACGGTTGCGCCGGTTGACTCGTAATTGACACAACCGGTAATGCCTTTCATCAATATTCAATATTCGGTTAATTGGATCAACACACGGAATCATTTCAACAAACTTTATTTTCAAACCAAACTATAATGTACCCCAATTTTCGGACAGCAAGTAAAGACAAAAAAGTATAAATTTGCAGCATGAAAAGTAAGCGAAAATTTACGAGCGCCTTTAAGGCAAAAGTGGCGATAGAAGCCGTAAAAGAACAGTCAAGTTTGAGTGAATTGAGTTCACGTTACGAACTGGAAGTTAGTCAAATATCGAAGTGGAAGAAAGAATTTTTGGAAAAATCGTCTATGGTATTTGAGGTCGAAACACCCAAAAAAGTGACGGAAAAAGAGACGAAAAATCTGTACGAACAGATAGGTTGCTTGAATATGCAGGTAGAGTTTCTAAAAAAAAGTTGTAGAAAACTATTCAATAAAGACCCGCCACCAGATGGTAGAAGAAGGACATTTAAGTTTGAGTATAGTTACTCTAGCAAAATTAAGTCTGTTCTATCAATAGGTAAGATATGTTGATGTAAATCCGCCCATTTTGCAGCTTCACCATCAAGCGGACTTTTGACATTATAGGATTGATACGCAATCATCTCACCAATCCGAATAATTAAATCAATAAGACGTTCTTGTGCCGTCCAATGATCACCGATACAAATATGTGCCGGTTCAAAATTGGGATGAAATATCGGCGTTAATAATCGACACGCCGGAGCCTGTCTTGGATACTCGCTCGTTAATCTAATCTCGGCAACATGGTTGTTGCGATAAATGATGTTATTACCTTGAATTGATTCTATTCCGCGAATGTAGTATTCAATCTGATATAAATTGGGCGGCGAACCTTCCAATGTTTTAACTCGAATGAAGGCGGATTTTGCCAAACCGGAAGTAACGGATTCGGCATCTGTGTAAAGCCGGCGTAAACGAGGAGGTAATTTTCCTAACGGCGGTTTAGGAATTTCGATTTTGTTAATAGCCAGATCAGAACGTACTGATTCAACCTGAAATTGTGGAGGAACAAACGGCGGAGTAGATGATACCACATCGGTGAAGGAAATAACAATACGTTCAGGAGTTGTTTCTCTCGTAGTAATCATATGTTTATTATCGTCTGGTTCCTGTTTCATAATAGAAGGTTCCAAACTAATTTTAGGCTTATCATTTGTGATATTGGGAGGTTGAATAACAATATTTCTTTTACATGCAGGACAGGGACTTTCCTTGCCAATACCGGAAGTCTTCGTTTTCAAAGTTTGCCCACAATGCGGACATTTGAAAGAAAATACTTCTTTCGCGTTTAGTAATTGCTTGGGTGAAGCAGGAATATTTTCAAATGCGCCGACTCCACAGTAAGGACAGACTGAAATTTGCCCTTTATGAAACTCTGTAAGGTCAATTTGCCGTGAACAATTTAAACAATTTAATTGAAACATAATTAGTAACTGTATTTTGAAATAAAAAATCATTAAAATTTGATCACCTTTGGTTTTTTGTCGGTCAAAATAAACAGTTGTTTGACAATCCTACCGACAAACATCTTAGTTTCCATGGTTTTGTCGTTTTTTTGCTTTAGCCTCTATCTCACCGTGAATACACTGAACAATCATCCGACCAACTCCCAGACCGATAATCACACCGACAATTCCATTCCCACCGACAATCGGACCGATAATCATACCGACCACCCCACCGATCGTCGTACTGATAATCATAACGACAATCGCGCCAACAATCGGACTGACAATCACAATCACACTACCGCCAATCGCACTGCCAATTGCACCGATAATAACACCAACAATAACGCAGCCAATCATGTAACCAATCCCACCACCAATTTTCGCAATGATATTTACACCAACAAGCACACCGGCAATCCCACCGATAACCCCACCGACATACGCACCAGCATACACACCGTCATTCTGGAATATATCTATTGTCTGTTTTTGCAGCTCAGATGTAGATATTATTGGCGGGGAGTGAATTGGTACAGCAGACATTATTTCGGCATAAATACGTAGATATGTTTCCGGATCAATTTCACCGCGATTCAATCTTGCGACAAGTTGTTGAAGCATCTGGTCTCTGCTCATTCCTCCTGTTTGTTCGTTTTGTGGAATATCCACTTTCATTGGAGGATTGAGAACATTGACATATTTACAGCCGTAAGTGGAACACCCTTTATTGTCTTGCCAACACTCTTCGTGAAACACTATTTTACAAGAAGGGCAGCGGTGGACGGCAAAAACTAGACCATTGTATAAGGTGTAAGTTTGATATAAACTAACATTTTTTAGCAATGAGTAAGAAGCGTATCAGTTATAGTTCTTCTTTTAAGGC
>JAIRLW010000241.1 GCA_031259095.1 Planctomycetaceae bacterium
AACCGAATTACAATGGAATATTAATCGTTGGTATGACTCTAGTGTTGGTAGATGGGTGAGCGAGGACCCGATTGGATTTATTTCTATGGATCGACATATCGCCCGTTACATATTTAATAATCCTGTGTTGCGTAACGATCCGATGGGATTGATGGGATCATTTTCGCCTGTTGTTTTACCAATAATTAGAGGTGTTTTTGAGGTTGCTGGCATCGTGATCACCACTGGCACCATTTCTGGTATTATTTTTAATCCATCTTCACCTTCAATTGTAAGTAATGGTGCTTCTCTCTATCTTGGTTTAACTGTTTCCAGGTCTAATATAAATGAATCTATCCACAATTCATTTAATGCTATTACTCCCAGATTCACGTCTCATACATGGAAGTGGGCAGGAATATATGTTTGGGCTGTGTTTATCTTATATGAAGATGACTTTTATTCACCAGATGACTATCTTGGAACATATAGTACAGGTTTTTATAAACATGATCTTTCTGATTCCACAGGAATGCATCCTCCCACATCTCTTGATGCTAAGTTCGGTATAGAACTAAAATTCACAAATGTAAATGGCAAGGCAAAAGTTTCAGCGGGTTCTACGACAGTTGGCGACAACGATTGTACCGTGGGAATTAGTGCTGAATTAAAAGTATTCTTTATGGCAGTGGACGAGTATTCCATCGCAGGTTCGACCGAATATGAATTAGGTTCTATACAAGAAAATAGTAGTGGTAAGATCAATGTTACTTACAAAGTCAATAAATGATTTCAATTTTAGGCAAGACGAATTGACGAGAATAGGACTAAAATTGCATTATACTTAAAACTCTGCAATATTCGTTTTTTGCTAAGATTACATGATATGTTATTTGCACTTTAATGTTCAGTTTTCCTGATTGTTTTGTATTTTGGGGGCTTGCATTTTGAAAGCAAATAATAAGTGATTAGAGTAAAAATGGAGTATATTTAATTTGTTAAAATTGAATATTAAAACCGAAAATTCAAGTGTAATGAGTTAGAGCGTTTAAAACAAATAAATTATTTTGTAACACATCAGTGGATTTATTGAAATTTAGATTGCAATTGATTTCAATCGGCAATGTCGATAATATCGATAATATCGATATTGTCGAAGGATTTATTTTGAATCTCAATTTACAAATATTCCATTGATATATTACATTATTTTTTATTTTAGAATATTTTTGTTTTAGAAATTTGCATTGTATTTATACAAAATGCGCTGATTTTTTCGTATAATTCCCTTTATTTCAGAGCGTCCAATGTTACCGCCCTGCACATGTTACTTACAAGATTTCGCATCCCGATCCAGAAATTTGGGTAGTGTTCTAAAATTATTGAACAATCCATGTGTACCCTAAAAACCAATAGTTTATTACCAATCCGACACAGATTTTGTGCATCTGTTTCGTTTTTGAAAAACGAATTCCTTTGCGGACTAACCTGCTACACCATGTTCGTAATGATAAATGTTTTCGTTCAATCTTTTGTGTGTTCTTTTTTGTAACAACCAATGTTTTTGAATCAAACCGCTTATAATAGACATCGTTGCCGTCCGTATAAACCTTGCCGATTTCAAGCGGCGAAAGCAATTCCAATAATTTGTCTAAGTGATGATGTTCTCTCGTTCCAAACCAAAACGCCACCGTTTCACCGGTCTCGTGATCGACTGCCCGCCAGAGCCCAATCTGATGTTTCTTATCTCCATAAAAACTCCACATTTCGTTCATTTCGATACGTATTTTACCGGAGGAATGTGTTTGAAAGTATTCTTTGTTGACAAAACTTATCTCGTTCTCTTTTTTTTTAATGTCGATATCACCGTATCGGTACTAATACCGAGAATGCAGGAAGTGGCCCGCACGCCGGAACCGTTCACCGACTGCTTACAAATATCGGATTTCACACCGGGTTTACAGGCGTTGTAGGTGTATTCCGTGTAAAATGTTTTATGAGAACATTCGGAGTTTTTGCAAAGATAACGCTGTTTGCCGTTGACAATTCCATATCTTCCGACATGGTCACTTCCGCAAAACGGACATTTCAGGGAAACTAAAACCATCGTAGTATCCTCCATGATAATAGGGTGATAGAAAAAAATAGCATAACAATTTTAAAGGGATTAGTCAAGACAATAATTTTAGAACACTACCGAAAAATCAAGGGTTTCACAAATACAGTTTCAATAATATTTACAAATTTTTCGTTTCATAATGTGCAGAAATCGAACAAAATCGGGCTATAAGCCCTTTGTGTATAATTAGTTATAAACTTTACAAAAGTCCAGATTCTAATCCGAAACTTTGCACGAATCATTCCAATCGTCCTCAATATCTCATTAGCCTTTCTGCATTTTTTGTGCTCTAAAAATATGTTCTATACGAGTTTGTATTTTTGATTTTAATTTGCTATTTGCCTTCTGTTCGTTTATCAACGGATTCTAACGATAAACTCTCCCAATAAATCTAAGGCTCAAAACCATGCCGTTCCAATTCCACTTCAATCTCTTGACTCCTATAAGCAGAACCCGCGAAAACAGCGGGCTTTTGTAATCTATTCTGATTGTAAATTCATATTCGGCAACGGGTTAAATATTGCTTTTGCCCACCGCCACCCTAAAATTAGCAAACAACCATAAAAACAGGTATTTTTTCTGTTCCCATTTTCACTCTAATTTCTTGTCAAATAGCAAATTATGGATTTGCCCACCCCTCTCCATCATTTTACACAAAAATCGGGGGCGGGCAAGTTCGCACAACATTCTTCATGATTGTATCATACCTTTTATGCTGTCAATATCCTATTTTCCCAGAACAAGTAGCGTGGGGCGAAATCTCCACTTTTCGTAATTTTACGGAAAAATCGCGGATATAGTCTCTATTAAAGCGGTGAAATGACCGCCATTGTGCCACGTTTGTTCCCAATCCGCAAGCACAACCGGAAATTTTCCTTGTGTCAGACGAGTACCTTCTTCAGAATTGACAAAGTCCTTTATCTGGACTTTGCCTTGATTACACAGTTGTATTACCCAACGGTCAACCACAGGAACTCGAAACGGTTCGACAATATCGCAGGCAAGGGACGGTCTGCCCGCCCGATATTCGTGCAGTGTTCCGATGTTCGGTTCTAAACCCACGGCGGAACACATCGCAGCCGCTCTCGTTGTCAACAAGGAATATCCCAAGCTTAGCAGAGCATTAACAGGGTCGGTCGGTGGACGACGAACACGTTTGTTGAATACCCACGGTTTTTTCAGAATTTGTCCCAATAGTGCAAACCAAGTAGCGGATGCGTCTCCTTCAATGCCGCGTAAAAATTCCAACGTTTTGGACGTTTCCGCACTACGCAGTGATTTTTCTAACTTGTGCAGCGTTTCACCGGCAAGGACAATTCCCTTGCGCTGATAATGCCTTGCTGCGTCAGTTTGAGAGCGGATTTTTGCTGCGATGTGTCCGATGGCAAATTTAAGTTTCCTTTTTTCATCGAATGAAACCTTCGTTTGGC
>JAIRLW010000249.1 GCA_031259095.1 Planctomycetaceae bacterium
TATCAAAAATTTTACAGCAAAGGAATGATTTATGTCTAACAGATCAGATTGGTTTCCTGGTCCGCGTGCGGATCAGATTTTGATGGCGAAGGATTGGCTGAGCATTTTGGACCGTCCGATGCCGCCTTGGGGGATTCCGTCTCCCAATGGTCCCTTAGATCAAGGGACTGTAGGGACAAAGACGCCGCCCTTTCAGGGTCAATACTTTTTTAACCTCAAACAATAATTCCACTGATCTATTACTTTGATTTTAATTTTGATTTTAATTTCGTTTTTAATTTTGATTTTGATTTTGTTTTGCGTTCTGCTTGACGAATCGTAAAACAATAAGCATAATTAACGGTTTTACGGAGTCTTCTCACGCCCATTCGTAAACATTACTCCTGTTTTTATGGTCAGCAGTATCAATATTACAACCCAGATATTAGCCTTCTCGAAAAATAAGGCGTCCATTCCTTTATTGGAAAAGGCGTTGGAGTCGTCGTCGAAAGAAATTCGGAAATCAGCCGGAAATCAATTGATTAACCTACTCGGACTTAAAAGCGTTTGGAAACTCATTAATAAATTCGATCCGTCAGACGAAATTATCGTTAACCTTTTCAATGCCCATCGTGAAAAAGTTTTTTCGGCGTTACGGACGGCAATCACGGGAGGCGACCCGTATTTGGCACGCAATGCTTTTCGGGTGATTTACACACAACGTTATTTCGAGATATTGCCGGTAATGTTGACAACATTTCTGGATCACGATAGATCGGATGAAGAAAATACTTCGTTATCAGAAGGAATTTTGAAACTAACGGAAAAATATGTGCGGGCGTTAGAGGAACGAAAAAACCGGAAACGTCTCAACGAAATGGTTCTCTCGGAAGTGGTTACTGTTTTGCTTCGCGGATTGAAAGATTTTCACCGTAATGATCCGGACTTGTTTATTCTCGTTTTTTTGCAACTTTATCCGTTTTTGACCGATAAACACAACGCGTTGACAAAACTCCTCTATGTTCCATCGTCGGCGCTTTACGGAGTTGTTCATCGTTTTCTTCTTTCGGGACGCGAACCCTATATTTTTCGTTTCTTAGTCCATTGTTTTAGCCGTTCAAATCCGCCGCCGGTGGCGTTAACGGTTTTTTCAAAACGTTTTGATATGCCGTTTATTGTTTATTTTCTCAAAAATCTCGAAAAACCAATCTCCACGCCGTTAAAAATAAATCTTGCTTCTGTTCGACCAATCGAATGGCTTAATTCGTTCCGCGCTCTTCTTGATCGTCTCGATGAACAAGCACAAGCAGGATTGGCGTTACTGGTTCAGAATGTTGGTCTTTCCGACAACGAAATTCAATCAAAACTCCTTGATCTGCTTCATTACGGTAAACCAATGAGTCGGTTGGAGGCGTTGACCGCATTGGCACGGTTTTCAGGAGAAGAAATTGATCAACTCCTTTGGGACGCCGGAGGCGATATCGATCCCAATATTCAGGCCAATGCGTTGGTCTTGCTTAGTAAACGCAATATTCAAAATGCCAACTTCCGAATCTTACAATTTGCCAATAGTCCCCATGAAATTGTCCGTGAAACAATTCAAAAACTCTTGCCCGATTTCCGTTTACCGCGTTTTTTCGAAATGTTCGATCAATTAACGGAAGAACAACGACGAAGTATGTTTAATGTGGTGAAAGCGTTGGATTCGCAAATGGTGAACGAGTTGGCGCGGATTCTGATTGTTGGAGAGCCGCGCGATAAAGCTAAAGCGTTACTTTGTATTGATTACGGATCAATGGTTCTTGCGTTGGAAGATTCCCTTTGCAGTGTGCTTGCCAAAGGGGAAGTAGCGGCAATTCGTGTTAAAGCAGCGGAATTGCTGGCGGCTGGACAGCGGGATTTAAGCCGTAGCACCTTAGTCCAAGCCTTACACCGCGATCCAGACTCAATTGTCCGCGCCGCCGCAAAAAATAGTCTGGAAAAACGACCGCCAAAATGGGAACAACTAAAACAACCAAAATAATGTGAAAGGGAACTTCTAAAAACTCGTTTTTTGATCGACCGAATTCGACTAAACTTCGACTAAAATCGATTTCGGTTGATTTCAGTCGAAGTTTTTAGAAGTTACCATAAAGAATTATTACAATCCGCTTGCGTCCAAACCACAAACACTCCCAAACCACATGCCCCGCCATTCCCAAATTTATTGGAAACTTCCATTATTACTTTATGCTATTACCTGGTTGACCACCAGCGGTTTCCGGTTTGATTTTGAGAACGGAGTTATTTACCAATTTTTCCTTTCTTTGATGTTGAGTTGGTCCGGCAGTGATTTATCGGGCGAAGCGTGGCGGGTTTTCGGAGAACAACTTTATCATGGGATATTGTTTTCGGCGCCGTTGATGTTCATTCTAACTTGCCATGAGTTGGGGCATTTTATTCAAATGCGGCGGTATGGAGTTCAAAGTAGTCTTCCGTATTTTATTCCGATGCCGATTGGTCCTTTTGGAACACTTGGCGCAGTGATTGCGATGGACGGACACATTCCCAATGCTCGTGCGTTGTTTGACATTGGCATTTCCGGACCGCTTGCCGGACTTATTCCGACCTTGTTTTGTCTTTATTTTGGGATCCAATGGTCTTATTTTATTCCGGTTTCGTTGAGCGGAGATATAACCTTTGGCAATCCGTTGTTATTTCAATCCATGATTTATTGGATTTTCGGACCAACGCCTTCGGATGTTTTTTTGTATCTTCATCCGGTAGGATTGGCGGGTTGGGTGGGATTGTTTCTGACTTCGCTCAATCTGATGCCGTTTGGTCAACTCGACGGCGGACATATTTTTTACGCGTTATTGGGCCGTCGCGCAAGTTCGATTTCGTGGACGGTGTTTTATGCCGTGATTATTTTGGTCATTTGGTTCAAGTTATGGCATTGGTCGTTGATTTTAATTCTGCTTGCTTGGATTGGTATCACCCATCCGCCAACCGCTAACGAAACCGTAAAACTAACGCCGTTACGTCGAATTCTTGGTTGGGGAATTTTGGCGTTTATTGTGTTTGGGGTCACCCCAACTCCCATTATTATCAACGATCCGCCGCAAACGACCGACCCGCCAAGAATGTATTGCCGTTTATGACCGTTCAACGCATGTAACTGTTTATTTTGATGTTTTTGCAACCCTCATTGTTGATGGGTACTATCTTGATATTCTCCAAAATCCCAGCCGAAAAAATCAAGAAATATTCATTGTTCCTTATAACGGCTACACTTATGTCGTTCCGTTTGCGGTTGATCAAGAGAATAATATTGTATTAAAAACAATTTTTCCAAGCCGAAAATATCATCGGCTTTACAAGGCAAAAAATGAAAAGGGTTAAACTTGACCAATACGAACAAAGTATCGAACACGGTACTGACTTTGTCCCCGTATCCGGCAAACGGCGTAAAAAAATTGAAACTATTATTGCGTCGGCTAATAAGAATAAGAATATCAATATTCGTATTTCCGCGAACGATATTGCCAGAATACGCGAATTGTCTGCTGCCGAAGGGCTTCCCTACCAGACATTCATATCGAGTATCATTCACAAATACGTTGCCGGAAAACTGATTGACGAAAATTCTCTTCTCAAATCAATGCAACTACTCGGAATGGAGACCGCCAAACGCCTCAACAGACATTCCAAACCCAAGAAGTCGGCGTGAACGTGATGAGCGTGATTGGCGCAACCGTTTCCCTCTTGACGCGGGTCGGATATGTGATAAATTGTTGTCTGTTCCCTTTGGGCAAATAGACTATGGTTTGCAGGGAATTGTTGTTCGGATATACTGAAAAGACCGGTGATTTTTCACCGGTCTTTTTTTGGTGTCGGCATAACAATTGTAACCTTGTGAGTTACTTTTTTTGTAATCTATCAG
>JAIRLW010000267.1 GCA_031259095.1 Planctomycetaceae bacterium
TTTAGGTTTTTCATTCTCCTCTTTAAGTTTTTCACTTTGATGTCCATTAGGTTGCGGAGGGACATAATGTTCGACATTGTTTAGATTGTTAAGGAATTCAGTATGTCCGAAAGAAATAAAACTTTTGCGGCAAACAAGAGGTAATGGCAAAACTGTAAACCTTACCGATTGGCAGCAACACGGAGATAAACAGACTATCGAGTAATTACAACAATAGGCAATCGGTTCTACATTACAGATCGGCGAACTCTTGTCGTTCCTAACTATATCCGAAAACATTGCCGTTTCGTTACGGTTAAACGAAGTTTTCGGTACAGACCGCTGTAAGCGTGTTGCGGAATTGTTGCAAGCATTTTTAAGAGTCCATCTTTGGACGATCTTTTCGGTGTTATCGTCAATTTCTTTTGGCGGGTCTGGAAGTTTCTGTACAGGGAAATGTTTATCTATCAAGGTTTTGTCAACAACATCGGTGATAATAGTTGTCTCTTGCGAGATGGCGGCAACTACCGTAAATAGAAATACGAAAAAGGATAAAATGTATTTTTGTATTGTCATAACACAGTTCAACAAATTAACGGTTAAAAATTATCGAAACCGACCTTCACTAATGGCATCAAACGGATCAATACGGCACGCTTTGATCACCGGTAACAACGAACCGGTACAACAGCAAAACAACGCCCCCGAAGATACAAACAACACTTCACGCAAGGAAAAACTAATGTGAACGGCAAAACCATTCATTAACATCCATTTCAGAACACCTCCGAGAATGAACGTTACAAATACCGATACAATACCGATACAAACCGAACGGAAGAAAATAAAGCAACCAATTCCGGCTTTGGAAATTCCCATGACACGAAGAATACCAATCGTCCCGCGTTTTCTGTCCGTCGAATCTTGCAACACAAAATAAACAGTAAAAACTCCAAATAAAAAAACAACAAAACCAACAATTTGTACCAATAAATCCAATGAATGACTTTGGTTACGGATTTCAACAATACGTGCTTGTTCCGTGTGTAATTCCATTGTCTTATATTCGTATTCTTTATTCATTTTAAGTTGCTCAAATTTTTCGACAACTTTGGAAACATCGTTAATCGTTTTTGCGAAACCGAATGCAGTTGTAAATCTCGGCTCTTCGGGAGTTGCAACAAATCGTTTCTTTCTAACATCATACACGGCTTTACCGTGTTCGTGTGCATAAAAATAGGATAACATTCGGGCAGGAACAACAGCAATTTTCTCTGTAATGTTTCCTGTGATTTTCTCTGTTTGTGAAACAACAGGGTTGGCTTTCGGTGTTACCGTTTTAACCTCTAGTTCAACCAAATCATTCAATGATTCTGCAACAATTTTGTTCGTTTTTATTTCATTGTCGGGAAACATGATAAAATAGGGTTCATTTTTTTCGGTGAAAAACTCTTTTTGTTTCAAGTAATTTCTAATCCAATTATCCATCGGCAGCGTAACACCAAGAACAGTATATGTTTCATTTTCTTCCGCAGGTAAACCGTTGACTGATTTTATTTTCATTGTTTTGGGTTGATTCCAAGAAAGAACCGCAACTTCCGAACCGTCGCCAAAACCGGCTTGTTCGGCAATCTTGTCGGTAATGCGCGGTTCCAAAATTCCCCATTCCCGGACTTTTTGAATTTTTTCACTGATGTAATACACCAACAAATTATCGAACACGTTATCATTCAATAACCCGTCGAAAAGTGTTTTAGTAAAATGTTCTTTTCCGTCAACTTCTCGTACACTTAAATTAAACATGTCGCTAATTTCTTTCCGAAACTCTTCTGAAATCGGAGTGTTTTTATTAGTGAACAATAAATAACCGGCATACGATTCTTTCGGTTGCGGTTTTGACGAAGCCCAACCGTAACGCAATACTTGATGTCCGCTTTTGTAACGTTCAATATCAAGCGTCAATTCAAAAGGAACATAAGCAACCTTTTGCTCTTGCTCTTTTTTAAAAATACAGGAGACCTCAAGTTTGGTCTGGTCAACGGACTGATTGTTGTCTTCTGCGTTACGCATGACGTGCAACGTTATCCGATCACCGCATTGAACGTTCAGTGTTTCAGCAATATCTTGTGAAACGGCAATTTGCGGGGCTGTACTTTTATACTCCGGTATGTCAATGTTATAAAATTTCAAACGCGGATCGCCTTGTCCTGTGGGATTGAGTTTTACGGATTTCACAATATTCTTACCGAATGAAAGTTCCGCTTCCTCAACAGTATCTGGAAGTAATGCGGTTAATTCCGGCAGGGCTTGTTGTAACACATTCATTTCTTTACTGTTCAAGGGAATAAAAAACTTAATCAAACAACCGGTTGGACTTTCTTCTAATTGACGGTAAAGTTCGTTAATATGTCCATTCGTTAAGCCAAGTAACAATAAAATCGGTAAACAAATACCCGACACAATCGCAACCTGTTGTACCATTGCGAAACGTAATCGATACAAGTCGAACAAGGTTAATTCTATGTAATACCGTAATCTGTCAAACATGATGTGATGAAGTAAAAATATTGTATCTATTCAGTAGCGGTGGAAATAAGGTTTTGATGCAAGTTTTTCTAATTGTTTTCTATTTTTGGGTGATCACTTGATCACTGATGAATGTCTGTGTTTTTGTCCCGTTAGGGACAACATATTGGTAGCCAATGAAATTGATTAACAACGCTCGTCCCGTAGGGACGAAATGTTGGTAAAATCAGGAATCATCTAGTTTTCTACCAATATATCGTCCCTAAATGGGACGGATTTGTTACTGAATAAGGACGCCGAATGATAAACAATGGAATCATTACTGAATCATTACTGAATCATTACAAAATATTTGTAATATTTCAATGGAATTTTTATTTGAATCGCTATATACTTGCACTTTCCTAAAATAACAAACTACTTTTTGAAATATTTTTTGTTTTTTACATTAGCCCCGATAGGGGCATCAAGATTATAGCCCACCCCAACGGGGTGGGGTTAAGTTCCTCC
>JAIRLW010000268.1 GCA_031259095.1 Planctomycetaceae bacterium
GGAGGAACTTAACCCCACCCCGTTGGGGTGGGCTATAATCTTGATGCCCCTATCGGGGCTAATGTAAAAAACAAAAAATATTTCAAAAAGTAGTTTGTTATTTTAGGAAAGTGCAAGTAAAAAATAAAAAATAAAGTAATCTATCAATGGAATATTTGCATTTATTTTAACCCCGCTAGGAGTGTGAATCGGAAAATCTCCTTCCTTTTTAAGCCCCGCAAGGGCGTGATCCTCAATCGAAGTAACGATTATCTCGCCCTTGCAAGGCTTGGGTCGTAGAGACGCAATGCATTGCGTCTCTGCATTGCGTCTCTACGAGCCGGCGGTTGCGCTGCGGGACGAAGACAAATAACCGATCACGGAAAGTCCGCTGATAGATTACAAAATAAAAAATAGAAACATCATTTTCGTGTCCCTTCGTGTATTTCGTAGTTAAAAATCAGGGTTAATTAAATTAGACAGTTACACCGCCTGTTTTTGTTACATAACGATAATTGCCCCAAATTCCGAAACAGCCGATAATTTTTTTTTTTTCATGGGTTATCGCACACTTAAATCTTGTATTGATGATTTGCGGCGTACCGGACAATTGATAGAGTTTAACGAACCGGTTGATCCTTATCTTGAGATGGCAGCCGTGCAACGTCGGCTTTATCGGGCGAATGCGCCGGCGGTTCTTTTTACTGAACCGGTTGGAAGTTCCTTTCCCATGCTTGCCAACCTTTTCGGTACGCAATCCCGCGTCGAATTTATTTTTCGTGACGGAATTAAACCGCTCCAAAAAACTATTGAATTGGGAGTTGATCCGGTAACGTTTATTTCGGATCGTTTTCATTTCAAAAAATCTTTTTCGCTGGGACGTTTGGCATTGACCTCATTGATTTATTCGCGCCCGAAACGAGTGTTGACGCGAAAGTCGCCGGTATTCGCCTGCCGGACAACACTAGACCAATTACCGCAACTTGTTTCTTGGCAACATGACGGCGGAGCCTATCTTACGTTGCCGCAAGTTTATACGGAAGATCCGGACAACCCCGGTTTTTCGTCATCGAATCTTGGGATGTACCGAGTTCAACTGGCGGGTAACAATTATGTCCGAAATGACGAAGCCGGATTGCATTATCAAATTCATCGCGGTATTGCCGTTCATCACGCCGCTGCACTACATTCCGGCAAACCGCTTCGGGTGAATGTGTTTCTTGGCGGCGCTCCGGCGATGACGCTTGCTGCGGTGACGCCGTTACCGGAAGGCGTTAGTGAGTTGCTTTTCGCCGGAATTTTAGGACAACATCGTATTCCGATGGCGGTTCCGCCTGATGAAAACAATTCCGCACATTATTTACCGTTATTAAGTTGTTACGCGGAAGCGGATTTTTGTATCACCGGAATTTTACAAACAGAAACAAAAATGGAAGGACCGTTTGGCGATCATCTTGGATATTACAGTCTTGCCCACGAATTTCCGGTACTGAAAATTGAATCGGTTTGGCGTCGCCGGGACGCGGTGTTTCCTTTTACGGTTGTTGGTCATCCGCCTCAGGAAGACACGCAATTCGCTAAGTTTATTCATCATATCACCGGTGATATTGTTCCGAAAAAGATTCCGGGAGTTCATGCGGTGAATGCGGTGGATGAAGCGGGAGTTCATCCATTGCTTCTGGCGTTAGGAAGAGAGCAGTATTGTCCGCTTGATCCGAAACGTCGTGCCGCAGAACTTCACACATTGGCTCATGCGATTCTTGGTTTTGGTCAACTTTCGCTTGCCAAATTTTTATTCCTTGCCGCGCGTGAAGATGATCCGGCGTTGGATGTTCACGACGTTCCTAGATTTTTGAAACACGTATTATTGCGGGTTGATTGGCAGTACGACGCTCATTTCGTTACACAAACAACCGCCGATACGCTTGATTACTCCGGCGCTCAATTGAATCGCGGTTCAAAATTATTTGTTACTGTCAGCGGACAACCGATCCGAAGTTTAGGCGATTCGTTAGAGATTTCGATACCGGCAAAAAATCCGCGAGTTGTTTTTCCGGGCGTCCTTTGTGTTGAAGACATTGATTTGACGAGTTCATTTCCTGCGGAATTTCCTTTGATTGTTTGTGTGGACGATTCGGCGGAGGTTTCTTCAAATTTGCAACATTTTCTATGGACAACATTTACGAAAAGCGATCCGGCCAATGATATACATGGCGTTGGCGAATTTTTTCAAAACAAACATTGGGGTTGTACGGGACCGTTGGTTATTGACGCTTGCCGCAAGCCGCATCACGCTCCAGAACTTACAGAATTGCCGGATATTGCAGATCGAGCCGAAAAAATTGTTCGGAAAATTCTTTTACGTTCTAAAAAATAGCGAAAAGTTTACGAGATATTGTGAGAGACTCATTACGCTTGAAATTTCGGTTTTTATTTTTGTAATTTTTTTAATATAAAAAAATAGGTAATATATCAGTGGAATTATTGTTTGAGGTTAAAAAAGTATTTGCCCTGAAAGGGCAATAGGATTTTTTACTGAATAGCCTACCCCAACGGGGTAGGTTCAAGGACCATCACCAACCGA
>JAIRLW010000324.1 GCA_031259095.1 Planctomycetaceae bacterium
GATTTTGCCGACCTCGAAGGGCATACCGGTATGTTTTCACGAGATCATATCGGTAAATTTTCACGCGAACTGTCTTATTGGGGAAGCATAAAAGGTTTTCCAAACAATATTGAATTCAGAGTTATTGCAACATACAGCGGTATTCAACTAGGCAGTCATTCCAGCGGAATTACGCCTTCGGACAAAGACGGTACTTCTGTTACGATTCATTATTCTATAAGCAAATTACCCGCGTCCGGCTACGTACCACGAATCGCCGATGACCGAATCGGATATTTCATCACCGTACACAAAGATTATTCTAAAAATCCGAACGATAATCATATAGTTCGTTACATCAATCGTTGGAATTTACAAAAGGCTGACCCAAACGCAGAACTCTCACCGCCGAAAAAACCGATTATATTTTGGATTTCAAAAACAACTCCGTTTCGTTACAGAAAAGCAGTGCGCGAAGGAATTTTGGAATGGAATAAAGCGTTTGAACGAATCGGTTTCGTCAATGCTATTGAAGTACGGCAACAAGCGGACAATGATACTTGGGACGCCGAAGACATCAATTACAATACATTCCGTTGGATTTCATCCGACGCCGGTCTTGCAATGGGACCAAGCCGTGTCAATCCAATGACCGGCGAAATTCTTGATGCAGATATTATTTTTGATGCAACATTTGTTCGGTCATGGCGATTCACTTTTGACAAGATCATTACTGATCTCGTTCCGCCAAGTCCTAAAAAAATGTCCGATAATGAACTGATAAATTTCATCCTGCAAAAAAACAGCAGACACAACACGGATAAAATTTTTAACAAAAATATCTTTTCGTACGAAGACGATAACGATCTCGAACACAGCGAAATCAACGACGCTCACGAATGTTCCATAAAAAACGGAATCTGTTCATACGCAAGCGTCAGAGCAACGCAATTGGCAATTGCCTCGTTGTTATTTGAATTATCGGATGACGAAAAAAACGTAACTGATAATGACGATCAAATTAAACCGAATAATAACAAAAGAGTGAATATCGAAACAGATGATGTTATCGCTGCAAAAAATATTGAATCGGAAAATGATAACAACAATGAAGAAGAAGAAGACAAGAACACGGACAAACCGGATGTCAAGAAAGATAAATCAAAAAAGTCTGAACTTCAAAAGAAGTTGGATTCGGCTTTTGATCGTTTTGTGCTTGAAAGTTTGAAAGATATTGTAATGCATGAAATTGGTCATACATTAGGTTTGCGTCACAATTTTAAAGCGAGCAGTTGGCTTACGCTTGATGAAATCAATGATCCGAAACGTTCTAAAGAGTACGGAATTGCCGGTTCGGTGATGGATTACTTGCCGATCAATATTGCGCCGAAGGGCAAACCGCAAGGCGATTATTTTATGACAACATTGGGACCTTATGATTATCTTGCGATTGAATATGGTTATAAAAAATTGTCCGGCGGTACGGACGGCGAGGTTAAAAAACTTCAGGCAATCGCATCGCGTCAAGCAGAAAAAGGCAATCATTATGCACCGGATGAAGATGTGATAACTTATGCGGATCCTTTGGCGATTAAGCGCGATCTCGGCAGTCAACCGATTGATTATGCAATATATGTAACTGAATTATATAATCAACTTTTGCCGAAAATTTTAGACCGTGCCGTGCGGGACGGCGAGAGTTATAAGAATGTTTCAAAACTTTACCTTGCGCTTTTAACACAACGTACCAATGCGTTAAGAATTTTGGCACGAAATATCGGCGGTCAATACCATAATCGTGATCATCGCGGTGATCCTGGAGAACGCTCTCCCATACAAATTGTTGATGCAAAAACGCAACGCGAATCAGTTGATTTTCTTTGCAAAACAGTTTTATCACGGGGAAGTTTTTCGATTCCGGCGGATTTGTACAATAAATTCAACGACGAAATTTGGCTTACCGGCGCTCATACGCCGCCTCCGCCGTTAAAAATAAAAATAGGGGAATTATTTCTTCAAGAACGGCTGAAAATTTTGAAACGATTAACTGATCATAACACGTTGACGCGTATCAATGATTTACAATTCCGTGTGACTAACACTGTTGATGCGTACACGGTTGAGGAACTTTTTGATTCGTTGACGAAAACAATATTCGAGGAGTTGGATACAATAGGCAATGGTGATTTCAGTAATAATAAACCGGCAATTGAGATTCAACAACGCGATTTACAAAACAACTATTTTCAGTTACTTTCGACATACGCAATTGATGAATTACAAAATTCTGTAACTATTCCTGTGATGGTGCAGCCGATTACTGAACATCAATTAACTGTGTTACTGAAAAAAATTGAAACGGTATTGAAAAGCGATGCAAAACTTGATACCGGTTCACGATTACATCTTGAACATTTGAAGTCAAGAATTGAGAAAGTGTTCAACGCAACATTATCGATAAGCAAACCGTAATATACTCATTACTCTTTAAAATTTGGTTTTTATTTTTGTAATTTAAAATATTACGGACAAATATTTTTGTAGTTTCAAGTAATGGCGATCAGTTTTCGAGTCAAAATATCGTAATCTTATTGCTGCCGCCATTACAGGGCTTTTATTTCATGGTTTTATATCTGTTACGTAGGGTGTTGCCCTACGCTAATGCCGGTTGCTCCGTTGGGGCGTTTTTAGTAAATATATTTTTAAAACGAAAACCAAAATTTAAAGTGTGATAAGTATAAACCGACTTTTCAAGTGTAACGCGTATATCTTGTAAAGAGCCGTTTTTAAATAGACTGGTACATTTTTGTTGACTTGCCTGCAATTGTTCCTCCAAACAATTCCGAAACGGTTAGCAATTTTACTCTACAACCCATTCATAAAGACCGCTGGAAAAACCATTGGGTAAGGTTACTTCAATCCGTAATGATTCCGTTTTGACAGGGGCAAACTCAATCGTGTTTAAAATTCCTTTTTGGGTTCCATAAGCGGAAGAATCTTTTAAAACAACTTCTTTCCAATCTTGTCCGTCTTTATAGAACAATTTCCACGCTTGAGGCAAACGGCATTGTCCTTTCCCTTCATCTTCAAACCAATACACGCCTGATTGACTAACAGAAATCGGTTTTTCAAAATCGTAACAAACCCATTCCGTTGTTCCGAGATGAGACCACCAATCAAAATGTTGTAAATGAAGAGTTTCCGTTTGATTGGGAAATTTGCCGTCGTTGATAAACCGGATTCGCTTGGGCATGTCGTCCTTGGAACGCGCAAAGGAAACAGTTATTTGGGCAGAACTCTGTTTCGGAAGAATTTCAACAGTTTTCTCATCACCACTCATCCAAACTTGCATGGCGCTGTTGCCGCGATTGTCCCAAACACAATAAGGAATCATTTTCAACTTGCGCTTTTCCCGATAAACGGAACCGTCCCGATTACGTAACACCGCACTTCCATCAATCATTATACTTTCAGCTCCAAAGAGTTTTTCTTCGGTTGTTACGGTTATATTGGAAATATTGTTATCAGGAATCAGATCAAATAAATGATTATCGTTATCGATACTTTCAAAACAATAAACAAGAGGTCCTCTTTCAAAAGCAACCCGTCCGCGATTGGCAACAACCAATTCATTACAAATAACCCGGTTCAACGGCATTTCCATTTGAATCGTAACAAGATCGCCGTCTTTCCATTGCCGTTCGATAACCGCAAAACCGTTTTCCGGTTCATAAGAAACAGTTTCGTTGTTGATCTGAATAATTGGTTTTGCGATATTTTTTGTATCGGAATAAGCGTATAAATCGCTCGGAACCGGTTTACCGGCTGCCCAACCGGGGATACGTAACGCTAATTTCCATGTTGCCGGATTTTTCGGATGAATACTCAGACGGACATTTCCGCAATTGGGGAAATCACTCTTCAATCTGAGATGAACCGTTTGACCGGCAATATCAACATCGGCTTGGTTGCCAATATACAATCCGACAAAAAGCGTATCGGAAATTTTCTTGTCAATGTTTTCCGTACCGTTTTTCACCGCGTAAATGTAACCGCCGAGCGATGCGAGAAACCGCATAAGATTTTGCGGACAACAAGCGCAGTAAAACCAAGGTTGACGATTATAGCCGCCGCGGGAGGCAAGAGGATTCGGATAAAAAAAACGGTCGCCGCTCAATGAAATACCGGAAATCAAACCATTGTAGATAGTGCGTTCCAGTACATCATAATATTTTGCGTCCGGTTCCAGCAGGAACATTCGATGATGCCAGTAACAACCGCCGATTTGTGCGCAAGTTTCATTGTACGTTTGCCCGACAAAATTAGGCAAGACATAATTTTTATCAAACGCTTCGCCGCGCGGAGCAGCGCCGAGTCCGCCGTGAATGGAAAGTTTTTTTGCAACGGTATTTTCCCATATCCGTTTCATTGCCGCGATTAATTGTTGATCGCCCGTCAATACCGCAACATCTGCCGCACCAGCGTACAAATAAGTTGCGCGAACAGCATGTCCAACCGCTTCGTCTTGTTTTGTAAGCGGTTTGTGATCTTGGGTCAATTCACCGTACATTTTTTTGGGATTTTTGTTTCGTGAAGAACGAAGGTCTTCGCGTCCCCGCAGATCAATGAAAAACTTCGCAAGTTTAAGATATTCCTCTTTTCCTGTTACATGATAAAGTTTACAGAGTCCCATTTCGATGACTTCGTGTCCCGGAACATCTCGAATTTGTCCTTCTTCCATCCCGAATGTTGTAACAAGCAAGCCGGCAAGTTTGACCGCAATATCAAGCAGATTCTTTTTGCCTGTTGCGGCATAATGTGCGGCGGCGGCTTCGAAGAGATGACCGGCGCTGTATAATTCATGACTGTGTTCCAGATTTTTCCATTTCCCGCCGTGAGCCCACCTATGGAGTTCAGGAAAGTCTTGTTGACAGGTAATTCCTGTGTAAAGATAACCGTCTTTTTCTTGAGCCTCGGCGATAATTGTAATCAATTCATCAAGGTAGGTTTCCATTTTCGGATCAGGATTTTGTTGTAAATCATAAGCGGCGGCTTCAATACCTTTGTAAAAATCTCCGTCATTATGTAACGGAACAGTGTATTTGTAACCGGGTTTTGCTTTTCCGGCGGCAAGTTTAAAGTTCTCAATACGTCCTGTTTTTTCGGATTGTTCGAAGGCAAAGGGAATGGAATGTTTATGGTTGAGTTCTTGCCGCGGAGTCCAAAAAGAGTCTTCAATTGTAACATTCGTAAACGGAACCGGACGAACCGGATAGCCGCCATAAACAGAAACAATAAAAACAAACAAAAAAAGAACTACGGAAAAACAACGTGTCATGGGTTAATCTCCTTTTTGAAAAAAGTAAAAAAATGGTAATATATCAGTGGAATTTTTGTTTGAGGTTAAAAAAATATTCGCCCTGAAAGGGCAACATAAGCCAGCCCGCCGCAACGCGGCGGGTTGGAATCCCTAATAAGACCGCCCT
>JAIRLW010000349.1 GCA_031259095.1 Planctomycetaceae bacterium
ATGTCGTAATATATCAGTGGAATATTTTTAACACGTCTGAATATTGACCAAACAACCTCATTTCCACCTAATTTTCTTAACGATTGTTTAAAACAACCTCAGTAGCCAAAGATACAAGAGAGATTCAACCTTATTACCTCATTAAAAACGTAAACGAATAATGAGGTAATAAGATAATAAGGTTGGTTTTTGTGGGATTCATTGCTACTAAGGTTGTTTAGTAAGAAAAATTAGGTTGAAAATAAGGTTTGCGGAAACTGTTAAAAGACGTTTTGGAAAATTCCACTGATATATTACTTTTTACTTTAAATTTCGGTTTTCGTTTTAAAATGGATATTTATTCAAACCGCCATACTTTTTCAGGTTTGCTTTTTGCGGTTTATCGGGTAAATAAAGAATCGAAAATTTATCACCGACATTTAACGAATCACCTACTTTGGGGTTCACGTGTTCAAATTTGTAATTATTTCCTTTATCATCTTTGTATTCAATCATCCCGTATTGTGTTACCATGTGGCTTTTTCTGCCGACCTCTTCCCTTATGGATACAACAACACCTTCCGTTTCAATACCATTTTTGGCGAGGAGTGCATTATTGTTGTAAGAAACAATTCCCCAAATGATGCAAGCAAGCGCTAATAATAGCGCAACGGCTAATCTGACAATCGCATACCGCATCAGGAAATCCCAAAGAATACCAACAATATCAGGTCCTGATTTTTTTTCAAATATTGCCATTGTTTCACCTTAGCATTCATTTTCGTAGGGTATTGCTCCGTTGAATAATTTAATTGTAGAGACGCAATGCATTAAGTTTTTGCTACAAAAATATTTTAAGTTTTTGATAACAGGTTTTTTTTACGTGATCCCATTTTATTTTTAACAACCGGTTTTTTCGGGGGCAATACAATCACTTTTCCGCCGGCGGTTTCGATTTTCTTTTGCGCGGTTGCGGAAAACGAATGAGCCGAAACATCAAGCGGTTTGGTCAGTTCACCGTTGCCGAGAATTTTAATCCGGTCAAAAACCTTTTTGACCACTCCTTTTTCTCTAAGCAGTTGCGGTGTAACGGGTTCTCCTTTTTCAAAGAAAATTTCGAGATCATCGACATTAACACCGATCACAATATCCGCAAAACCTTTATTATTGAATCCCCGTTTGGGAATGCGCCGGACGAGCGGCATTTGACCGCCTTCAAAGACCGGATTCATGGACGAACCGGAACGAGAACCTTGTCCTTTGTGCCCGCGTTGACTGGTTTTTCCGCGACCGGAACCGGTACCGCGTCCGACACGCCGACGTTTTCGGGAAGCAGCCGCTTTTAAATTAACATCATTTATATTCATAAAGAAACTCCTCGTAAGCGTTCGATTTCCGTTTGGGTTCGTAAATGTAACAACGCATCAATGGTTGCTTTGACCACATTGGTCGGATTCGACGTGCCGAAACTTTTCGTCAAAATATCGTGAATACCGCAGGCTTCGCAAACTGCCCGAACCGCTGCTCCGGCAATCACTCCGGTTCCGGGACTTGCCGGAACCAACACAACCCGCGCCGAACCAAAATGTCCCGTAATTTCATGCGGAATTGTTGTTCCATTCAATTGAACCTGTTTAAGTTTTTGGGAACCGTCTTTAACCGCTTTGTCCACTGCCGGCGGAACTTCGTTGGCTTTGCCGTAACCCCAAGCAATCCGACCATTGCCATCGCCGACAACCACCATTGCGGCAAAACTAAATCGCCGTCCGCCTTTAACAACAGCAGCGCAACGTTTAATCTTAACTACTTTATCAACAAGACCGCCTTGGGTCGATTCGTTTGTCGTGGAACTCATATTTTCGTACTAAGGGTTGTTCGTGTTATTTTGTTTTTTTGTTACTTGCTGCTTTACCGGCGGAGGCTTTGGCAACAATTTTGTCATTTTTAGACGCTTTTGGTTTTTTCGGAGCAGACTTGGATTCGTCTTTGACTTTTGCTTCGCCGGCTGCGCCTAGGTCAAGACCCGCTTTACGCGCCGCATCCGCCAACGCTTTAATCCGACCATGATATTTGAAACCATGACGATCAAACGCCACTTTCGTGATTCCGGCATCAAGGGCTTTTTTAGCAATTGTTTCACCGATTTTTTCGGCGGCGGTACAATTACTGCCGTTGTTGATTTCCGTTCTCAGAACTTTGTCCCGCGTGCCGGCAGAAACAAGCGTTTTTCCGGCTTCATCGTCAATAATCTGAGCGTAAATATTCGTGTTACTACGGAACACGCAAAGCCGCGGACGATTCGAAAAACGTTTAACCGCATTGGAAACACGAAACGCCCGATTACGCCGTTGTCTGTTAATTTGCTGATATTTTTTCACAAAACACCTGAATCAATTATAAATAAAAGATTACTTAAATCAATTTTTTATTGATTTCAATCAATGGGAATCGGCAAAAATCGATTTTAGCCGATTGTTCTATTTTTTAGCCGCTGCTTTACTTTCTTTACGCCGGATCACTTCACCGTCGTATTTAATTCCTTTACCGAGATACGGTTCGGCTTTTCGGATTGACCGGACTTCAGCGGCAAACTGCCCGACCATTTGTTTGTCGATCCCTTTAATACTGACATGAGTTTGGTCAGGACAAGCAACCGTTAAACCATTGGGAATTGGTTTTTGAACTTCGTGAGCAAAACCTGCCCGAATTTGTAAAACCTTGCCCTGAACTGCAAAAAGGTAGCCTGTTCCGAAAATTTCGAGTTTCTTTTCATAACCGGTTGTAACACCGGTTACCATATTTTGGAACAATGCCCGATAAAGTCCATGCATTGCGGCGGCTTCGCGGGAGTTGTTGGCTTTTTCGACCCGAATCGCCTCTGAATCGAATGCAACTTTAACATTCGGACTGAACCATTGTTCGAGTTTTCCTAACGGTCCCTCAACGGTAACGTTGGAACCGTCAATCGACACCTTAACGCTTTTCGGAACAACAACCGGTTTTTTTCCAATTCTTGACATATCTATTTTTTAATCGCAAAAATTAAGTAAAACGAAAATTGTGATGTTTTATTTTAAAACGTATTCTTTAACCTATCATCGCTTCCAAATGGAAGGCACATCACCTATATAATTATTGAACGCACTTTTTTTGACCGGTTCATTAACCGGTAATTTTTCAATGGTTTCGTGACCAACATATTTACCATCTTTGTCAAATGTAAATCGTTGCTCAAATATAATTTTATCTTTGTTCCAAATCGCCGCTTCGTAACGATAAACAATTGAAACATTACCGTTTTCGGATTTTTCCAATTCACCCCATTTAATTGTTTTACGAGCAGTTATGTCGCGGAAATTTTCAGAGAAAAACTTTTCGACAAGTTTTTTGACTCCTTCCGTTGTTGAAACATCCGGTTTTTCAATCTTGACGGGTTTTGCTTCAATTTTGGATTGTGAAATAAATTTTCCGTCTTTATCAAAGGTAAAATCCCACGCCAAAATCATTCTGTCTTTGTCCCAAATCAAGGCTTCGCAACGGTATCGAATTGTGTTATTACCGTTATCGCCGGTTTTTACATCACCCCATTCCAACGATTTCCGCATCGTAACATCACGGAAATTATGCATCAAAAAATATTCAACATAACCGATCACTTTCGCTTTTTCAGGCGAAATTATTTTTTGTTCGGACAAAGGTTTCTGTTCTGCATTACTCGTATGAGTTGTTACTGTAAAGAATGTCAGAAGAATTGCTCCGAACAAACATTGACGCAACATATATGAGTATAACGTTGTCATGGTTGCATTCCTTTCAGTAATTAAATAATTCAAAACTTAAATACAAAATTAACATAATTTATAAATCTGAAACTGCAATGTGAGTAAAAAAATGTGTTAATTTTATAAAAAACATGATTACCAAATCGTACAAATAACTTCACCGCCGATATTTTTCAGTTTGGCTTCCCGATCACTCAAAATACCGCGATTGGTATTGAGGACACGAATCCCCAGTCCATTCAAGACCGGTTTCAGACCGGAAGTCGAAACATAAACACGGCAACCCGGTTTACTGATTCGTTTAATGGTATTAACAATTTTTTCACCATTCGCACCGTATTTGAGATGAATACGGAGAATGGAAACCGGTTTGGCTTCAATTTCTTCCCAGTCCCAAATATAACCTTCGCGTTTCAGGACATCGGCAATTCCTTTTTTCTCAAGAGAAAACGGAATATCAACAGCAGCTTTTTCAATTCGAACAGCGTTACGAATACGAGTCAGCATATCGGCAATTGGATCGGTCATCATGGTATATTTTCTCCTCTTTATTACCAACTTGATTTTTTAACGCCGGGAATCAAACCTTGATTGGCGAGATTACGGAAACAAATTCGGCAAATACCGAATTTACGATAAACTGCTCGCGGACGACCACAAAGTTGACAACGATTTTCCCTGCGGCTGGAAAATTTCGGTGTGTTTTTTGCTTTATTAATTTTTGCTATGCTTGCCATAAATATTAAGGAATTAAGTATTAAAATATTAGGAATATCAAAAATAAAGTAATTATTCAGTAGTCGCCCCGAAGGGGCAATAAGCAATAGCATAGGGCGACACCCTATGAAAACATTCCAAACAAACAACGCCCTGTAAGGGCAATAGCCGTTATTTCGGATTTTGTGTTCGCCCTTTCAGGGCTTTTTTATAACGATGGTGATTGCCTACGTAGGCGTTGCCCTACGCTAGTGCTATTGCCGGTTACCCCGTTGGGATGGACGACTGTTGAGTAATTACAAATATTGTATCGACAAAATTTTTGATTCTTAATGTTTCCGATATTATTTTCTAACTATTTTTTACGTTTTTGCGGAGCGTCGGCACGAAACGGCATTCCGAAAGCACGAAGCATTTCACGTGATTCGTCATCACTATCGCCCCGACTAACGAATGTAATATTCATCCCTTGACTCTTGGTGTATTTATCAGGATTCAATTCTGGAAAAACAAGAAATTCCGTCAAACCAAGATTGTAATTACCATGACCGTCAAAACTTTTCGGGTTCAACCCCTGAAAGTCACGAACTCGCGGTAAGACAATGGAGATAAGACGATCCATAAATTCGTACATTCTGGTACCGCGAAGTGTTACCATGCAACCGACATTCATTCCTTCACGAAGTTTAAAATTCGCAATGGATTTTCGCGCTTTGGTGATAACCGGTTTTTGACCGGTAACTTGGGTCAACACATCGGCGGCTTCCTCCATATACTTTTTTTCGTTGAGGTTACTGCCGACGCCCATATTCACAACAATCTTCTGAAGTCTTGGAAGCGACATGACATTATCGCGTTTCAGACTTTTTTTAAGTGCCGGAATAATTTCTTTCTGATATTTTTCTTGTAAACGGGGCGTTGCCATAAATTTGATTCTCCAGTTGCGGCGTTGTACGCAACTCCAAAATTTTTATTTTGTCCTCACAGTTTTTATCGTCCCTTATTTAATAAAGTGGGACATTAGGGATGAATGAGACTTTAGGGACAGTGATTCTTCATAAAAATTTTGTGATTAAAAAGGAATAATGTAAGGTTTTCCTAAATTTTATAAAAATTATTTTGTAAGTTTGTTCTTAAACCGTGAAACGATATTAATATCTGCTTTACATTTTTTGCAGACGCGATATTTTACGCCTTCTTTGTCGAACCGAAAACCAACGCGGGTTGGTTGGGAACAGAACGGACAGATTAACTGAACATTCGACACTGAAATCGGTTTTTCCATCGAGAGACGTCCTCCTTGCGGATTACGGCGACTACGGCGGACGAATTTGTGAACAACATTCACGCCTTCCACTGTAACTTTTCTTGTCTCTTTATCAACGGAAATCACTCTGGATTTTTTACCATTGTTGATCCCGATAAGGACAAGAACTTGATCATCTTTATTTATTCGCATGGTATTAACGGAAATGATAAATCTTTTAGACGACTTCGCTGGCGAGACTGATAATTTTGACAAAACCTTCTTCGCCATGGGCTTTTCCTTTTCCTTTCTTCTTCCGGTCTTTTTCGCGGAGTTCACGGGCAACCGCTCCGAAAACACGGGTTCCGATAGGATTCTTATTATTATCGATTAAAACAGCGGCGTTGGAATCAAACTTAATGTAACTTCCATCTTCACGCCGATAAGCCTTTTTGGTACGAACAATAACGGCTTTAACAACGGAACCTTTTTTGATATTGCTTCCCGCAATCACGGATTTAACGGAACAGACAATAATATCTCCAAGTCCGGCAAAACGGCGATGCGTTCCGCCTAATACTTTGAAACACATGAGTTCTTTGGCTCCGGTGTTATCGGCAACATCTAATCTGGTTTGCATTTGGATCATAACCAACACCTATCCTGATAATATTCTTTGATTTAATGTAATGTTTTAACGGAATGTTATTTCCGCACAAATGTCTATTAGGATTAAAAATTACTCGACAACATTTACAAATATTTCCATTGCTCATTAACGTGAAAATTTGTTTAAGGAAAATATCTGTTGATTTTATTTTGTCAAAAAACAGTTTTTAGAAATTCCAATTATTATTGTACCTCTGTGTCCTTTGCATCTTTTGCGTCCTTAGCAGCGGCGCGAAGTGCGGCAACATCTATCACGTTTCCTTTTGACACAATATTAACGAGTTGCCAACGTTTTAACCGTGACATTGGACGGCTTTCGATAATTTCAACCGTATCGCCAACAGCGGACGTATTTTCTTCATCGTGAACATAACACACTGTACGGCGTTTCACATACTTTCCGTACTTTGGGTATTTAACCAAACGTGAAACTTCAACCCGTCTGGTTTTTTTCATCTTATCGCTTGTTACGACACCGATCACAACTCGTTTTGGCATTTCGAACAACCTTTATTTTTTGTGGTTATTTTGATTTTGTTTGTTTATGTTCCTGTTGTTTGGAGCGTAACGATTGGAGCGTCAGGATTCTTGCAATCAATCGTTTATTTTTTTTGAGTTCACTAGGGGAATCAAGCCGTTCCATACGCGCCTGAAGACGCAAACGAAACAAAGTGTCTTTCGCCTCGTTGAGAACGATTTCGAGTTGCTCCGAACTCATATCCCGCAATTCGGACATTTTAGTTACGTTCATCACATCGCCTTTCGTTTTACGAATCTACATTTAACCGGCATTTTATGCGCTAAACGGTTGAAACACAGTTTCGCTGTTTCCTCCGGCACACCGGAGATTTCATACATAATTGTTCCCGGTTTGACGACTGCCGCCCAATATTCCGGTTCCCCTTTTCCTTTTCCCATTCGGGTTTCAAGCGGAATAGAGGTAATTGATTTATGAGGAAACATTCGAATATACAAACGCCCTTCGGTGCGAAGGTATTGCTGTGCGGCAATACGTCCCGCTTCGATGGTTGCGGCACTGATCCAGCCGCCTTGAGTGGTTTGTAATCCGTAATCTCCGAAAACAACATCGTTTCCGCGTGTCGCTTCACCTTTTATACGACCTCTTTGGATTTTTCGATGTTTGACTCGTTTGGGCATTCGCGCCATTGTTATCTACCTCGCTATATTCACCTTGATTAATCCAAACTTGAATACCGATATGACCTTGTGCAATTTTGGCTTCGTGAAAACCATAATCGATTTTGGCTCGGAGTGTTGAAAGCGGGATGGAACCGGCGATTTGTTTTTCGCAACGCGCCATTTCCGCACCGCCCAAGCGACCCGAAAGTTGAATTTTGATCCCTTTGGCTCCTGATTCCATTGCCTGTTCCATCGCCCGTTTCATTGTCCGGCGAAAACCAACCCGTTTAACGAGTTGATCGCCAATATCTTCCGCAACCAACTGAGCAATAATTTCAGGACGAACAATCTCTTCAATAATCAAATTGATTCGACGTCCGGTAATTTTTTGAAGATCATTTTGAAGTTCTTCGACTTTTTCACCGCGCCGTCCAATCATGACGCCGGGTTTTGCCGAATGCAAAATCACACGAACTTCATCGCGTGTCCGTTCGATTTCGATTTTCGAAATCGCAGGGTACATCGGTTTTTCTTGTCTGGAATCGCTTGGGTCTTTGCGCTTCTTTATAAAGTCGCGAATCCTCTTGTCTTCAATGAGAAGTTCGGCAAATTCTTTTTTGGAAGCGTACCAACGACTTTTCCAATCTTCCATAATTCCGGTGCGATACGCTACCGGATTCACTTTTTGACCCATTATAATTCTCTTGTAATTCTCTGGTTCTACTAAGTTTCAGGTTCAAACAATTTTGAATTAAACGTTGTTGTCCAACATTAAAATTGATACAGGTTGAATCATTTCTATTGGTTCACCGAATGAAATTAACCGACAACAACGGTAATATGTGATGACCGTTTCAAATAAATACTTGACGCACCGCGTGATTTCGGACGAAAACGCCGCGTCATCGGACCGCCGTCAATACGAATCTCAAGCACTTCAAAATCTGAAGTATTAGTTGCATGCCGGTCTTGCGCATTGGCAAGGGCACTCTTGATAACACTTTCGATCAATCTTGCACCGCGGCTTGGATAACAAGACAAAATCTCAAGAGCGACATCGGCATACCGACCGCGAACAAGGTTGGCATACGGTCTAATTTTCCGTGCACTCATCGCACTATAACGAAGTTTGGCTTGATACGTTTTACTTTTATCTTTCGGCATAATTCCACCTCGATTATTGTTTCGGATTGGTCTTTATTGTACGGCGGGAACAATGAAGTAAATTGACTAATACGTTTTAAATTTAAGGTATTTTGAGTATTAAATATTAAGCATTAGGGCATTAAGTAAAAGGCTATTTCTTGCCGCCTTTACCGCCATGTCCCCGAAAAATTCGGGTCATTGAAAATTCTCCAAGTTTATGACCTACCATTTCTTCGGTCACAAAAACCTTGTTGAAGACTTTGCCGTTATGAACGAGGAAGGTATGACCTACAAATTCAGGAACAATCGTGCAAGCACGCGCCCAAGTTTTAATTGGTTCTTTTTTTCCGGTTGCATCCAGTTTTTCAACTTTGGAGTACAACTTAGGATTAACAAAGGGTCCTTTTTTAATTGATCTGCTCATGTTCCAGTCTCAAAATTCTACAGGAAATTACAACAATGTCATGGAGGGGGACAAAAATTTTAATATTTTAGTTACAAAATCACGACAATTTCAAAATACCATAACGCCGGCTTTTTCGCCGCCGGAGAATTGCTTTGTTTGTCGGTTTCCGTTTTTTTCGGGTCGAAGTTCCTTTTGTTGGTTTTCCGGTTGGAGTAACAGGGTGACGTCCGCCCTTTGTTCGTCCTTCGCCGCCGCCGTGCGGATGGTCAATGGGATTCATTGCGGTTCCCCGAACATGGGGACGGCGACCTAACCAACGGCTTCGTCCGGCTTTACCAATGATAATATTCATGTGATCAATATTACCAACAACACCGATTACTGCTCGGCAATTAACCGGAACACGCCGGATTTCACCGCTTGGCATATTAATTTGAGCCCAACCGCTTTCGGTATCCCGTGCAACAAGCGTTGCTTTGGCTCCGGCTGAACGGCATAAAGCCGCTCCTTTTTTGGGTTGTAACTCAATATTATGAATTTCCGCGCCAAGCGGAACTTCGGTGAGCGGAAGGCAATTACCGACAACAGGCGGTGCGGTAGTACCGCTCATTAATTTATCACCAACTTTAAGTCCTTCGGGAGCCAAAATATAACGTTTTTCTCCGTCGGTGTAATACAACAACGCAATTCGTGCGGTACGGTTCGGATCATACTGAATGGAATGAACTGTTGCTCCAATACCATCCTTATTACGGCGAAAATCGATTAAACGAAACTGTTTTTTATGACCGCCGCCGCGATGACGTACTGTGATAATACCTTGGTTATTACGTCCGTTTGTCCGGCGTTTGGGTCTTAAAAGACTTTTTTCCGCATGAGAACCTTTCGTTAGTTCTTTGAAATCACTAACGCTCATATTCCGGCGACCGGCATGATTCGCTTTATATTTTTTAACGCCCATGTAACAACTCTTTCAATCTTATCAATCCGTCAATAATTCGATTGGTCAATCTCATTATTAACTATTTATTAAAAATTAAGTAATATTTCAGTGGAATTTTCGGTGAAGGTCTTTTAATTAATTGTTTCAGCAAACCTTCTTTTCACCTTATTTTTAACAAAACAACCTCAGTAGCAACGATTTATCTAAAAATCCAAATTTTATTAACCTTATTTTTGTTTTATCAATTCGGATTTTACACAGTGTTATCGTACTCGTATGACTTCAATCTTGTTCACTTTTTTTATTTTCTGTAGTATTTCCAATTCTATGATATTTCCAAAGACAATAAAAACCGATTACTAATAAATTGATAGCAAGCAACATAAGATAGCGTGATTTAGGACTTTTGGGTGATATACCGGAACCATAGCGGTAAAAATTTTCGGAAACAACTTCTTTTCCATCCCAAACATAATTACCGCTTCCTAATTCAGGGTCTGCTACCATTGTTCCTACCGGAACATTCAAAGAAGCAACATTGAAATATTTATCGTCAATAAGTTCATTAATGGAAATAACATCAATATCCATTTCTTCAAAAATAATTAAATCTTTGTTTTCATATCTTTCAAATATACAATAACTGGGATACCAAATTCCAGTGTTTTTATATTTCTTAACATGGAGATCAGTATATTCACGCCGAGTATTATCAAAAGTTGCCTGTTCAAACCGAATGACCGAATATCCTTTAGAAGGATCAATCCAGCAATGACTGTATCCCAACCCTTCAAAAGTGTAAGTAATTTTTTTACAAGGGATTTTATCCCATACATCATCTGTAATACTTCGCGAAATTGCCGGATTACTTGTTGTAATATATTCTGTAAGAGGAAATTTATAAAGCATTCCTGAAGGATGTAAACCTAAAGTACGCACCTCATAATAAGATGGGTCATTTTCCTGTTTACCTTCCAATGTTTGAAATTCCAATGCCCATTTTGCCTCATCTTTATCAATACCTGATCGATAAGAATATATTTTTTTTCCATCATAAATATACGTTCTTGTGGAAGGTTCAATTTGCTGATTTAGAGACTCCTCTAATTCTGTTCGGTCTGATCGTTGACGAATAATATCATAGATAGAAACGTTTTTAATCAGATTATTCCGTTTTGAGTCTTCCTTATCCATAATTTTTCTATTGAAAACAATATGCCATGTTTTCATTTTAAGCCGATTTTCTAAACATAACTTCTCTTCGTCAAAAACCTGATTTGTTTGTGCAAATACAAGTGAAGACAAGAAAAAAATATTACAAATAAAAAATAATATACTTTTGATAAACATGAATTTTCAGTATTTATACTATTAGGAACTTCAACAATTCATCTTTTAGCATTAAAAATATTACAACATCATTTTTTAAATTAAAATTATTAAAATTATCCGTTATTAAAATCAATTAATTAAAAGTAATTAATTTTGCTTTCGGAATGAAGTTTAACGATTGCTTTTTTCCAATCCCGCCGTTTGCCTTTTCTATTTTTTCGACGAAAATAGACTGTTTTACCTTTACGGTGTTGTGTTCGGACGTTAAGCACTTTAACGTCAAACAAAAATTCGACGGCATCTTTTATTTGTGCTTTATTAGCTAATTGATGTACTTCAAAGTAATAAGTATTTTGATGTTCGGCGCGATGATACCCTTTTTCCGTCACAATTGGTCGGAGAATAATCTGATAGGGTTCAAGTTTCAAGTTAGTGAGTGTTATATCTTTATTTTTAGGCATTATTTGCCTCCATTCCGTTTTTTAATTTTAATATTCAGTTTATATTAAATTTGTTTTGTTTTATATTTTAATATTTCTATATTTAATATTTAATATTTAATATTTAATAGTTTCAATATTTTCAGTTATTTGGTGATTGGTCGGGAATTTTGGCAACGAAAGCTTCGAAAGCCGCTTTAGTGAATAAAACCCGTTTGGGTCGTAGAATTTCGTAAGCGTTGAGTTCCGAAACGGGAAGAATTCGAACACCGTCGATATTTCGGAAACTTTTATAAAGATTGACGTTATAAGATTCGATGGCGACGAGAACAGTTTCTTTAATTTTAAGGACGTTAAGAACCGAAACCATCTCTTTTGTTTTTGGGACATCAATCGAAAGAGCGTCAATCAATGTGATTTGGGCGTCATTTATTTTGGAGGCAACAGCCATTCTGGTTGCGACCTGAAGAGCTTTTCGGGGCAGTCGGTATGACCAATCGCGTGGTTGTTTGGCAAAGATATGACCGCCGCCTCGTCGAACGCCGCTTCGCCGATGTCCTGCGCGGGCGTTACCGGTTCCTTTTTGGCGATACATTTTCTTTTTATGTCCGGCAACTTCGGCGCGGGTTTTTGATTTAGCAGAACCTTGACGGAGATTAGACTGATACATAACAACAGCGTCGTGCAAGAGTTGTGAACTAATGCGTGAGGCAATCGTATTCGGATCGACAATCAATTTATCGATTTCCTTTCCCGATTTATCAAAAATTGGTAATTCGACATTAGCCATGATAGTTAGTATGGGTTCAACAATTCTTAATGTTATTTGTTATTGTATCTTGTTTTGGCGGTTATTGCGGGGCAAGCCTTGCCGTTAAAGGTTATCGCGGACGAATACGCAATTAAAATTTATTCAGCGATTTTCGGGGTTAATTTCCAAGGGTTATTTTTTGGTGCGGGAAGGATATTTGTCGGGTTAATCCGAACATAACCTCCTTTGGGACCCGGCACTGCGCCGCGAATAACCAACAAGTTATTTTTTTTATCAATCAGGACAACTTTTTGATTTCGGACTGTTACCTGATCGGCTCCATATTGACCGGGCATACGTTTTCCTTTTTGTGTTCGACTGGGAAACGCGCTGCAACCGGAACTTCCTAAATGACGATGACATTTTTTAACACCGTGCGAAGCCCGTTGACCGGAAAAGTTATGACGTTTCATAACACCGGCGTAGCCGCAACCTTTACTGATCGCCGTAACATCGACGGAATGAACTTGCTCAAACAGGTCAACGGTTAATTCCTGCCCGATAGTGAATCCTTCGATAGACCCGCGAAATTCGCGGATAAATTTTTTGGGTTCGCAATTTGGTTTTTGTTCGAGTTCTTTTCCAGCCGCGAGACGTCGTTTTCTTCGTTTGCTTTCGATAGCGGCGACATGACCGCGTTCACTTTTGAAAGCCTGATTACGTTTTTTGTCTTTGAAACCGATTTGAACTGCTTCGTAACCATCTCGTTGATGAGTACGAAGTTGCAACACGTTACACGGTCCGGCTTGAATCACCGTTACCGGAATAACTTCACCGGTTTCTGTGTACAATTGAGTACATCCGATTTTTTGTCCCAATAATCCGATTTCCATAGCCTTTTACGAATTGTTATTCAACTTTTATAGTTATTCAATTATGCCGGAGAATGACGGTACTCCAAACAGTTCAATTGTTAGTTATTAATTATAAATTATAAATTAGTTATTTTGCTATTTATTTTTTTCCGGTTGCTTTGATTTTAATATCAACGCCGGCGGGCAATGTCAATTTATTTAGGGCGTCGATTGTTTTAGCGGTTGCTTGTACAATGTCGATAACACGTTTATGAGTTCGGATTTCGAACTGTTGCCGGGCTTTTTTATCGACATGGGGACTGGACAAAACGGTATAACGTTCAATCCGGGTTGGGAGCGGAATCGGACCGCGTACAACGGAGCCGGTTCTTTTCGCCGTGTCAACAATATCGGCTGCACTTTGATCAAGTATAGCGTGGTCAAACGCTTCCATACGAATACGAATTATTTCTTGTCCGATTCCAGTCACGGTCATTCTCCGCAGTTTTTATCCGAAGTCCGATTGCCAAAAAACTCTTTATTGATTCCTTTGCACTCTGTCAGTTGCAACAAATCCAAACTGATGTGGTCAAGGAAGTCAATAAATTTACCA
>JAIRLW010000350.1 GCA_031259095.1 Planctomycetaceae bacterium
GCCGCATGGAGCGAACTAAAAAAAATAAAAATCGCAAAAGGGTGCGTAACATGAGTTATAAAATCGAACCGATGGGATTCGTTCTGGAAAAACGTAAAAAAAACAAAACCACCCAGATTACCACAACATACGTAGAATCAAATTTACACCCTATTTTTAGAGGTTCTCAATAGACAGTGACGTTCTCTATTGTATTTCCTTCTCAAACTCAAATAAATTGATCAACGTCCATAACGTGAGGAACCGGAACGTTGAAAAAATTGGCGACGTTCCGAATCGGAAGAACCTGTCGTGCCGGAGGAATTCGGAGTTGTTGCCGGAACCGAACCGGATGGTCGCCAATTCGATGAACTTTCCGATGACGGCGCCTTGGACGGCGGTGAAGCGTTGGGCGTTGGTACAACGTTGGGCGGCGCATTGCCGCCAGCAGGAATTGCGACTGGAGTTGCGGGCGGATTAGACGACGGCAGAGAAGAAGGAGACGGAGCAGGTTGTCCTGCCGGTTGCGGCAATGCAGCGGTTGAAGATGAACTTGTTGCGACCACTCCTTTACGCCGTTCAGCATCACGTTTGGCTTGTTCCTCTTTCAGACGTTTTTCCTCGTCAACCTCCTTAATCGCTGCAAAAATTTCTGAAACGGTTGCAAAACCGTCGTTGTTTTTATCGAGAAAAAATCGAAATTCGTCGGCGATCAGTTCTGTCCAAGGTTGTCCGTTTGCGTATTCAAGCATCGAAAGTTGTCCATCCTGATCTTTGTCCATTTCAAAAAACCAATCCGGCATTCCAACCGGTAATCGATCATACGCCGCCGATTGTTTGGTCAAAACAGCAGCGGCTCCCGTTGTAACATTGGCTTTTCCGCCAAGCGTGTCAAGTAATTCCGTCATGGAAATCCGACCATCACGGTTTTTGTCTGCGGCGTCGGCTTTAAACGGTAACGAACTAATCCATTCGCCTTTGTCTTTGTCAAGAGTTCCGTTTTTATTTTTGTCGTATTTATTCATAATCTCCCGCGCCGAACGCAAAATCCGATCCGATTGGTTGACCGTAACCGCTGAATTTGTTGTTCCGGCAACAACCGTTTTTGCCGGCGATTCACGCTGCCCGAAAGCCAACACTGCCGTTTGCGGTTCCTCTTTTTCACCAAAATAAGGAACCAACGGATCGGTCGGCAATGGTGTTGCGGAAACCGAAGAACCGCTTGGCAATACCGCAGTTTGTGGAGAACCAGCAGAGGTTGCGGCTTTTCGCGTTAATTCGGCAAGATCAATTGTTTTGTTAGGATCGCCGCCCATGCGCGTTACAATCATGGACACAAAACCGCGCCGATATTCCGGGATTTCATTTTGTTCCAGTTTACCATTTCCATTGGTATCCATTGAGCGAAGCATTCCGAGCGAGCGTTCATTCCGTTCCGCATCGCTCTGCCCTGGACGTTCACCGCCGGGACCGCCGCCCATCCACGGAGGACGATCATTGCCGCCTCCCGACATTGGTATCGGCGGACGAGCGTTTTCTCCGCCCGACATCGGCATCGGCGGACGATCCGGTCGATCACCGCGTTCACGATTTCGGTCGCGCCGTTCAGGTCGTTGTTCCTGAGCCGTAAGCCGTTCCATCGTGTCAGGACAAAACAAAATAAGTCCGATAACAAAAAAAATGATAAAATAGTTCATAAAACATTTCATAAAGCAATTCCTCGTTTGTTGACAGGATAAAATCGACCGAAATCGACGAAAAAATCGACTGAAATCAATTAAAATAAATATTTGCTGAAGTTTTTAGAAGTTGCCTATAGAAAAAACAAAATAGACGGAAAAATTGCGGGACAGGGATTCGAACCCCGACTAAATGGTTCAGAGCCATTCGTGCTGCCTTTACACCATCCCGCAATATTTTTCTGTGTCCTCTTGTAATAAACCGACTAAAGAAAATATTCTACTCAATTTTTCAAACAATTTCTCAAATAATTTTTCAAATAATTTTTCAAATTTATTTTCCAGCCATCGCTTCGGCAAGTATTTTTGACGTGCTTTGCCGCATAATTCGCGGATCAACTTCTTTACCTTCGAGAAGAGTTTTACGAACATCTTTGCCGGAGATAAAAATTGGTTTTTCGTCTTTGTGTTTTTCCATCAGATCAACACGCCCAACCGATTCGTAATACGCCGCAAAACCAACATTTAACGGTTTAATTTTTAAATCGCCGTTTAAGTTGTTAAAAATTTCCTGTGCATCGAAATCGCCCCAGATTGCGCTGCCGTCGTGATACGGCGCGTCGGCGTGTTTCCGCCCGATAATCAGATCGGTAAAACCAAAGTTTTGACGATAAATCGCGTGCATCACCGCTTCTTTGGGACCGCCGTAAAACATTTTAATATCCAAACCGAGCAAGATAACCCGATCAGAAACAGTTCCGCCGATTTTTTGCCAAAGAACCGTATCGCTGTCGCCTTCACCGAGTGAGCGGTTATCGATGAGGGCTTCATAAGTTTTCATCCGAACCGCCGCATTAACGTCATCTCCTTTGGTTTCGCCAACCAACGGATTCAGACAGGCTCCGGCGTTGAATCCTTGACGAAGTAATTCCTCAAGTCCGTAAACTAAGGCGTATTCGTGAGCGCGGTGTAACGGGTTTCGTGTTTGAAACGCCACAACACGTTGCCAATTTTTGGCGTCGAGTAATTTACGCACTTCACTTGGCGACAGAACATATTTTCCAAACGCCGGATTTTTCGGTTGCGGCAACACCCAAATAGAACCGCCAAGTAAAAATGTAGGATCGAGATATTGTTTTAGAACCATATCCGCACCGGGATGATCTGTTCGTTCTGTCAGATAAACACTTTTCAGATATTTTTCCTTATCCCACCGAAAAACACTGGAAACCGTCAGAACGGCAACAATTTCACCAGACGAATTGACAATCGCAATTTCTTGTCCCGATTTAATTTTTTGAGCGAATTCCTCGTTTATCGGAAGCGAAATCGGAATAGTCCATGCGTATTTTTTGCCGTTAAATTCAATGACCGATTCATCAAGAACACGGTTAAAGGTTATTTCGTCCATGAAACCGGTGAGCGGTGAGAGTCCGCCGTCACCCAAACGGTACACCGTTGACAAATCCGCGTCACTAACCGAAACTTTTAATAATGTTGCCGTTTTACGCTTAAATGATTCAATATCTTGCGGCGCAACTGTTCGGTTTACCGGTTCCGTCAAATCGCCATGAGGAAGAATGAGAGCCATAAATTTATTGATTTTTTTGACTTCTTTTATTTATTCAGGGAACCTCTCTAAAAATCAATTTTTAGAGATTCCCTTGTTTCAAACGATTGATCATTCTACATTAAAAATCAATGCTTTCAAGAGGTAACAAACTATTGGGAATCTCTAAAAATATCATTTGCCAAAAGATTTTTGATTATTTTAATTATTTTAGTTAATTGATTATTTGTCCCATTAGTCCCTATCGTCCCTAAAGTCTCTTTTTATGGGGACGATAGGGACAAATG
>JAIRLW010000383.1 GCA_031259095.1 Planctomycetaceae bacterium
GTTGCTTCGCCGAATACTGATTTTAATTCTTTCTTATCGCCGTTGGGCAATGTCAATTGAAAAGTACACGGACGTTTTTCGCCGGACGCATACAACGCCTGAACATAATACTTTCCTGCATTTTTGACCGTGAATTTCCAAGTAACGTAACCTTTGACGCCATGAAAAACGCCAAGATCATCCCATCGGGATTCCTGCGCAACAAAATTGCCGGAATGCGTTTTGGCATCTGCTGCCGGAATAATAATTGTTGTTTCCGCGCCGAAAGCGGACATTGTTAATACGGCAGCAACAATCAATAATTGACAAATTTTAAACATGAGTTTTTTCCTTTCATAAATTGGGAAATTTCTAAATATACCTCTTTTCAAAAACAAACGATTCGATTTTTAATCGATTTCAGTCGATTGAAATCGAAATAAAATTAATTTTTAGAGATGCCCATTACATAATTACATAAAAAAGAATACAAAAGAAATGACAAATCGTACCGGCTAAAACAAAAAAATGCCAAATTGTATGATTGAACGGTAACTTTCGCCAAAGAAAAAAGATGACTCCCAATGAATAACATACTCCACCCAACACAAGCCAAAAAATTCCGCCAAACTCAAGAAAATAATATAACGGCTTAATAATCAACACACAAAACCAACCCATCACAAGATAGGTTATTGTGGTGATGTATTTAAATTGATGTTTAGTAACCAACTTAAAAATAATACCCGCTACCGCTACTCCCCAAACAGAACCCAAAACAGTCCAAGCAATAACCGAATGATTTTGTCTAAGCGTTACAAGACAAAAAGGCGTGTAAGTACCGGCAATTAAAGCGTAAATTGCCATCTGATCGTAAGCCCTGAATATTTCCTTAATGTGATAATTTGTTACGACATGATAGAGAGTTGACGCCGAATAAAGAATGACCACCGTTGCTCCAAAAATGGAACCGGAAACAATTTTCCAAACAACCTGAGTATCACTCAAAATAGAAAACATCACCAGAAGAACAACCGCAGCCGCACCAAGATAACCGCCAATAGCATGAGTAATCGCATTGGCAATTTCTTCCGTAAGATAATAATCGTACTTTTCGTTTTTCATCATTTTTTAAACGGTTGCTATTCCGAATTTCGTTTGCCTTTACCTGATTGCCGGTCGGAAATCAGTTTTTTGCACACGACAATCGCCGAATCCTAACGTGCGGTTTCGATAGGCGTATGATTCGCAGGAACTTTACAAATTGTAAAATTAACTATTTCCGATACTCTCTTCTTTTGTTTCTCTCTTCCATCGCTCAAGAAACATAAAACAATATCGGTAGGTCTTCCGGCTTTCGGTTTAAAACATCGACATTCTCGTCCTTTTGGCGGACAATGGTCTTTTCAGAACAGATGTTTTATCGAATCAATCCACCGATTACAGCGGCGATGACCGCTCCGGATTTTGTACAACGGCACTCACCGGATTCCCTGTTAACGTTACCACGCGAAGCGGGTAACAACACCGATATCAAATAAACTAAAATATTATTAACCATTAACAAAAAATCGTCAAGCAGGGAGAAATAATAAGTTGGAAATTTATTGTCCCCTTAGTCCCTATCGTCTAGTCCCTATCGTCCCTTATGTCCCTAAATGTTTTTCGTGTAGAGACGCAAGAAACAAATGGGAAATAATCCTTCACTAAAAAAACTCTGTGATTAAAATTTTATTTTCCCCCCCGATTGACAACCGTTTAGAAAATTTGGAAAATAACAGACATCATTGAGTTTATGGGAAATATTGTTGTTTCCCGCTTTTTACCACTTTGGTTTGCCGCCGTATTCCGTCGGCTCAACAAATCTTATTACCATGTTTTTCACCACTATGAAAAAAATGAATGTGTTCGGGATTTCCATGATTTCCTGTCTTCTTTTTGCTGTTATCGCAACGGCACAGGAAACATCCGTACCGTCTGATGTTGCCGCCAAACCGGTTGGCACACGTCTGAAACTCGAAAAAGCCGAACAGGAACGTCCGGTCATGAACGGCTTAAAAAACGAGAAAAAATTGACCGGACGACTTCCAAACGGTTATCGGAATATCGTCTCCAATAAACAACGAGACGATATATACTCCATTCAAAAGGAGTATAACGAGTTAATCGAATTGTTGAAACTCCGTATCGAACTTTTGGAACAAGAATCGGCTCAACAAGTCGATGCATTGTTGGACGCCGATCAAGTGCAAAAGATCAAAGCGGCAAACGGTGCGTTGGAGTCAGAAAAACTCCTGCAAAAAAAGAACGATAGAACCCCGGTACTGAAATAGTTCTATACTTCAGGTCAGAAAAACTCCTGCAAAAAAAGAACGATAGAACCGGCGTAAAGTCTCGTTAATTCATTAGAGGACTGATGAGGCATCCCCGTTTTTAGTATTTTTGACGGAGAGTTCATCGTTGATGTTGCTCTCCGTTAAAAATTGTTGTTGTTTCTCGGAAAGGTCAATAACCTGATGTAGAATGAAAAAATTATCTTCTCAACCGGTTATTTCAAATAAAACAGTCAATATTCATGATGAGTTTGTTCGTGCGGTGTTCGCCAATCTCGAACTCGTCATTGAATTCCTGAAACTTTATGTCGGAAAAACGCGTGAAGGTCGAAAATTATTAAAATTGCTCGACCTAAAACGAATCAGGTTGGAACCAACCCAATTTTTTGGTCCCGAAGGTCGCCAACGAATCGCCGATTTAATATTCTGGATTCCGCTAAAACATGGAAAAGGTCTCGCTGGTGTCGTGTTCGTTTTTGAGCATAAAAGCGAACGGAAACGCTCTTGGCCCTTTCAATTGCTTAAATATCTCGCGGCAATCTGGAACAAGTTTTTTTCCGAAGCAAAAAATCCGGAAAGCCCGAATTTTATGTTACCGGCGCCGTTGCTGATTGTTCTTCACAATGGTTCTAAGCCAATCATTAACAAACCAATGTTAGATGGATATATCGCAAAAGTGGCTGGAACAAAACGGTTTATTCCGAAATTTGATTATATTATGGTTGATTTATCGGCGTTGACTCCCGATGAATTTGGTACGGCTCCGTTGTTGCGGGTCATTCTCGAACTGCTCAAACGCGCCGCCGACGGAACTTTGTATGATGTCCGCAAACAAATCTTAGAACCGTTGGCAGCAATTCGGGATGATGAAAAAACCCGATATTGGATTCAGCAAATTTTGCGGTACATGGATCAATCCATCAAAAGTAAGAAAAAAGAATTAACAACGGAAACCATTGA
>JAIRLW010000593.1 GCA_031259095.1 Planctomycetaceae bacterium
TTCCTGTTGCTCAACGGGGATTACCGTATTCGCCTAATGCTAATGGAGTGGTAACGGTTTATTCGCAACACAATGTTCCGGTGTCTCAGGATTATATGGCAACTTATGGGCGTGTTAATACTCCTCCGGCTCCGTCGTCGATACCGCCGCAACCGGTTTACCCGCCGCAACCTTATCATGGACAAGCGGTTAATGGACAAGCGGTTACCGGACAACCGGTGCAAAATCAGGCTGGACAATATCCGCCAATTGTTCCTCCAACTTATTCGGGAACGCCGACCGTTAATAATATAGCAATGCCGGTTCCGATGTATGGAGTTGCGCCGCAACCTCAGCCTGTACCGATGACGGGAACATCGCCGATTCCGATACAACCGATTGCTCCGGTTCAAGGTACAGCGTCGTTACCGATTCCTCAAGAAATCATTCCGTCGCCAGCAATTCCTGCCGGAATGATTCCTCCGGCGGGAACGATGCCAATGTCCCAGCCTATTCCGACACAAGTTACGACCTCTATTCCTCCGACTTACTATTCCTCATCTGTTTATCCTTCGTATCCAGTTCCTTCGGCCAATGTTCCCGTTTCACCATCCTATTATCCTCCGGCTGTTTCGGTTCCGTATTATCAGCAGGGAAACACCAATCCTTCCGTACCTTACCGACGGTTGTATTGATGTTATATTGATGTTGTATTGATCAAGTCAACAGGTTATTGATGATGATATTTTGAGCGGGAACAACACGGTTCCTTTCAATCTGAATCCTTTCACGTTACAGGTTCTCAATATGTCCGTTACACCAGAACCGATCTGCCGGAAAGATGAAAGGCAATCGGATTCAATTAGTTCCAAGAACTCCCGAATACCCGAAGAATCGTTTTTATTACCGTCTATTCTTCGGGGCGCGGCTTATATTTCGTCAGGAGGAAGAGTTTACCGACTTTTTTCTGAGAACGATGAAATATCATTCCCGATGGCGTCGTTTGAAAAAACTCTTCAAGTTGATCCGTTGCCGGAAATACCGCCGATTGAAGATTTCGTTTCGCCATTACCGTTGGACAATATTGTTTCGCCGTTGGAAGATATTTCGGAACCTTTGATTAGTTTGCTGTCGGTCTCTTCAGCGGAAACGATCAAAAAATTTCCTGTAACGCCGTCAATCTTGCCGCTAAAACAGCAACCTCCCACGTTATCGATTACAGAAAATCATCCGCAAGAAAACGATTCGCCAAAAAATTCGCCAAACGATTTGTCAAAAAATTTGCAAAAATACTCTGTATCGAAAAATCTGCCGTCAAAAGAAAAATCAGCGTCTCAAACCGAAAGTTACAAACTTTTTTCCGAAACAGAACAAGACGAACAATCCGGTACAACCTCGCGCACTCCGCTCTACCATTTAACTCAGGAAAACCCCGCACTTAAATTATTGGAAGCCTTTCCTGAATGGACAGTTCCGTCTGATATTTCATTAACGGAATTTCCGGTAACGTCGGATTCGCCTACGTCAAAAAATACGGAATCGACCGCAACTCCAATCATTCGCATGATTCGGTTGGCAATTCATCACCGACCTCGTAAACGGAAACATTATTTTTATCGATTACCGCTACAACGTCTGGAGAAAGTTCAACATTCCCAGCCGACACAACAAGATAAGGTATCAAAATCTGTTGTTGATGTTCCGGTTTTGCCTGCCGATAAAAACATTGAACGGTTGATTCCACCGATGGATGCCGAATTGATCATTCCGTCGGAAACACAATCGTTATTGCCGGAATTGTCATCAACAGAACTTTCAGACAGTAAATCGGACACTTTACCCTTTCCGTTGCGTGAACCGTTGCCGTCTGATGTTGATCATCACGCGAATCCTGCGGATCATTCTGGTAATGACAATGGGACATGGCGGTTAATTTGGCAATCCCATTGGCCCGAGTATCTTAAATCGTTGGAGTTAGCGGCGTCGGATCAAATTTGTTTTCTGGCGGATCATCTTGAAATTCAAAAGGAGCAGAAGCGTAAAGTTTTCAGTTTCAACAGTGTTCAATCCGGCGACGGTTGTACGACATTGGCGCTTTGTGCTTCGCGGGAGTTGGCGGAACGTGGTTATCGTGTTCTTTTGGTGGACGCTCATCGTCAAAATCCTGAATTGCCGCAATTACTCCATTTGAAAACGAATCCTGAATTTTGTGAGATCATCACACTTATTCCGAATCGGCTTGAACTTTTGCCGTGGAGTGAAACATCAATCGAAATCAACACCAATGATCATACCACTCAATCGTTTGCAGAGATTGTTGGATCATTTCGGGATGATTATGATTTTATTTTGCTTGACAATGGTAGTTTAATGGAATGTTCGCTTAGCGATCATCTTTTACTTTGGCGTGAGATGAATTCGGATGGAGTTCTTTTGGTTCTTAATATGAAGAATCCGGCTCCGATCAGTGTTCGGACAATTGCCCAACGTTTCCTGCAAAACCAAATCAATCTGTTAGGAATCGTAGAAAATTACGTCTAAATTTCCAGAAGCGATGTGTCAGCGAAACGTTTCCTATTTTTTGTCCCAACAGTCCTTATTGTCCCATTTGTCCCTAACATTTTTTCAGTGAAGAGACATTAGGGAATTTTTAAAAACTTCGACCAAAATCGATTTTAGTCGATATTCAGTCGATTTCGGTTGATCAAAAAATGAGTTTTTCGAAGTTGCCATTAGGGACAAATGACACTTCGTTTTAATTTTAATCATTTGTCCCTAATGTCTCATCTGTCCCCAATGTCCCTAAAATTCACGATTAATTGTTCACTACGACAACGGCATGACAATATAGGTATAACTGTCATCGGTTTGGATGGTGAACGGTTCGTCGTCACTGATAAAGAGGGACAGATTTTTTTCCGGTTCAAGCACTTTCAAAACGTCTGCCATAAACTTGGGATCGAGTTTTAGTTCTTTTTTTGGTCCGGTGTAGGAAATCGGCAATTCGACTGTAGAATCGCCAATTTCAGAGCCATGTCCCTGAAGTTCCAGTTTACCGCTTTCAAAGACGAAATGAACGCCGGGTTGTTTTTCTGATGTTACCACAGCGGCTTGGCGAACCGCAGAAAAAAGAGCGCCGCACAAAATATCAATTTGTGTTCGTCCTTCATTGGCCGGAATAATACTTCGCCAACGCGGAAATCGTCCTTCAACCAACCGCGTAAAGAAAACGGTATTCCCATACTGGAATAACGCCCGATTCGCAGAAACCGCAATTTTGACCGGTTCTTCGTCATCGCCGAGCGCGCGTTCAACTAATTGCAATGTTCTTGCCGGAAAAATCGATGTTTCGACTTTATGGTTATTGATACTCTGAACTCTTCCCGACTGATAAGCCAATCGACGCCCATCTGTTGCCACGACGGCTGCGTTTTCGTCAATCAATTCGAAAAACACTCCGCCTAAAGCATACTTAGCGTTGTCGGTGTCTGTGGCGAACAACGTCCGACGAATCATTTCACGAAGAGATTTTGCCGGAATTTCATGATAGGAAGTTTCCGAAAAATTCTCAACGTCAGGAAATTCATCTGGCGGTTGAGTATCCAATTTGAAGCGGCTTCGCGTTCCGCTTACGACTGTTTTGTCCTGATCGCTTTCGATTTGAAGTTTTTCTTCAGGACTTTCGGCAAGAATCATTTTGAGTCGTTTTGTTGGCAAGATTGCTTCGCCTTTTTCAATTGTTTCGCAATTATCGAGGAAAAGCCGGATACCGAGTTCAGTATCGGTTGCTTGCAAGAGAACTCCTTTTTTCTCCACATTGATTTTCACATTTTGCAGTACGGGTTTTACATCACGAACCGCAGCCACAGACGCGACCAGTTGAAACGCCTGAGCAAATTTATCTCGTTCACAGGATATTTTCATAGATTTTCAATAAAAATGAGGGGTGAAAAATAAAATATTCGCCATAGAGTACCTTTCATAATCTATTTTCATTCCAGGCAACTTCTAAAAACTCATTTTTTGATCGACCTAAATCGACTAAAATCGATTTAGGTCGATTTTAGTTTGTGAATAAAGTAAGTTTTTATGAAGTTCCTTCCAGAATTTGCAAAAATTTGTAGATAATAAAAATGATTATTTGAAAGGTTCCCCAATAGGAGTCGCCTAGTATAACGCATACGATTGATGTTGACAACGGGGCGTTCAGAATTCCGCGAAAAATTCGTTTTTTAACCACAACGTTTGATAAGACGTCCCATTAGTCCCTATCATCCCTAAAGTCCCTATAAAAAGGGACTTTAGGGATGATAAAGACTAATGGGATAAATAATCTCCTCTTTTGTTTTTGACCAATGATCTTTTTAGAGATTCCCAATAACAAAATATTTATGAGGGGCATTGCTTGTTGACGTCTATTAATTAATAATAAAATACTCAACCGGCATAACCGTAAGTGAAAACTTTTTATTTTCCGGCAATTTTTAAAAACTCATTTTTTGATTGACCGAAATCGACTAAAATCGATTTTAGTCGATTTCGGT
>JAIRLW010000462.1 GCA_031259095.1 Planctomycetaceae bacterium
ACTTAACCCCACCCCGTTGGGGTGGGCTATTCAGTAAAAAATCTTGACGCCCCTATCGGGGCTAATGTAAAAAACAAAAAATATTTCAAAAAGTAGTTTGTTATTTTAGGAAAGTGCAAAACTATTCAGCGGAATTTTTATTTTGTGATCACCTTCATGATATTTTTCCTACGCCCTGAAAGGGCAAAATAAGCCAGCCCTACCCAACGGGTAGGGCTGGCTTATTTTGCCCTTTCAGGGCGAATACTTTTTTAACCTCAAACAAAAATTCCACTAATAGATGTACGCCTCTTTTATATTAGTGCAAAAGTGCTTTCGGAGTTGATTTTTTTCTTTGCCTGAAACCGCTTGATAAAAATAAAAATCAATGTATGATAAATACCGAAATTGCCCGCACGAAGGTAAATCGTCCATTTTATTTCTGCCGTTTATTTCCGCCGTTTATTTCTACCACAGAAAACACTGAAAAAGATTTTTTCGTGAATTTTCAAAGGCGGTTAATAAAAGGTTAATAAAAATAGATAGTTACAAATTCATAAAATCATTAGGTACATCAATGCTTTGGGAAATCGATATTTTTCCGGCTCCGTCACAGCCGGATGTTCATGGTCAAGCCGTTGTTCTGGATGCGGTTGATTTGGGACTTTCCGATAAGAACACCAATATTACGGTAAAAACCGCTTATGGATATCTTATTCAAGCGGGTCTTGACGAAACAATCGTCAAAATGCTTGCCGAAAAACTTCTTGCCGATCAAATTGTTGAACGTTTTCAATTATCGGTTGTCGGTTCGGAAAACAATAATCAGCAGTCGGTTGATAACAACCAACAGAAAATAATTTATGTTCTTCCTAAACCCGGCGTTACCGATTCTGTTGCGGAAAATACCCGAAAAATTATTGCTGATTTCGGGATTGCGACGGAAGCGGTTCGTACTTTCAAAAAGTATTGGATTTCCGGTGTTGACGATACGGAACTGAAATTGCTTGCCGTCAAATTACTCGCCAACGACGCCGTTGAACAAACTGTTTTCGGCAATTTATCGTTCGATAAACTCGATGTCGGTTCGTCCTACGAATTTAAGTTGACAACAATTCCGATTCGCGAAATGAGCGACACAGAACTTCAACACCTCAGTAAAAAAAGACAATTATATCTTTCGCTAACGGAAATGCAAACAATTAAATCGGCGTTTACAAAACTTAACCGTGATCCGACCGATATTGAATTGGAAACGTTAGCCCAGACATGGAGCGAACATTGTTCCCATAAAACGTTGGCGGGTCGAATCCATTACGTTCGTGAAAATGCGGACGGAACACTGTTTGAGCGTCAGTTTCAAAATATGCTCAAGGAAACTATTTTTGCCGCCACACAACAACTTTGTGAAACAAAACCGGAAATTGCTCAACGTTGTGTCAGTGTTTTTTCCGACAATGCCGGTGTTATAACATTTGACGGCGAGTATAATATTTGTTTCAAGGTAGAGACGCATAATCATCCTTCGGCGTTGGAACCTTACGGCGGAGCCAACACCGGACTTGGCGGAGTAATTCGTGATCCGATGGGAACAGGAATGGGAGCAAAACCGGTTGCAAGTACAGATGTTTTTTGTTTCGCTCCGCCGAATATCAGCGCCGATGAGTTACCGTCCGGCGTGTTGCATCCGCGCCGAATTATGAAAGGAGTTGTTTCCGGCATCCGTGATTACGGTAATAGAATGGGGATTCCTACGGTCAACGGCGCCGTTTATTTCGATAAACGGTATCTCGGTAATCCGTTGGTCTTTTGCGGCAATGTTGGAATTTTGCCGAAAGATAAATCATTCAAAGAACCCAAACCAAATGATTTAATAGTTACAATCGGCGGACGAACCGGTCGTGACGGAATTCACGGCGCAACATTTAGCAGTGCGGAATTAACCAGTGAAAGTGAAACGATTTCCGGCGGCGCAGTACAAATCGGAAATGCGATTACGGAAAAAATGGTTCTTGATGTTATGCTTCAAGCCCGTGATCGCGGACTTTACAATGCTGTTACGGATTGCGGTGCGGGCGGTTTTTCCAGTGCGGTTGGAGAGATGGGGGAAAGGATCGGCGCGGAAGTGGAATTGTCCAATGCGCCGCTAAAGTATGAAGGTTTAAGTTACACTGAAATATGGATTTCCGAAGCGCAGGAACGAATGATTTTTTCGGTTCCGCCTGAAAAATGGAATGAATTTCAAAAACTTTGTAACGATGAAGATGTTGAAGCGACTGTTTTGGGCATGTTCAAACCAACCGGACGGTTGATTTTGAATTATCACGGTCATTGTGTTGCCGATCTTGACATGAATTTATTACACAATGGTCGTCCTCCGGTGGTTCGGGAAGCCCGTTATAAACGTTGCGCTGTTTGCCGCGATTTAACGCCGGAGCCGGCGATTAGCGATAACGATAATCAAACGATAATCAACGATAGCAATAACGACAGTAATAATAACAATAATAATTGTATTCGCAATTGTATCAATAGCGGTACGAATAATTTTGCGGATGATCTGAAACAAATATTATCATCGTTTAATGTTGCGAGTAAACATTGGATTATCCGGCAATACGATCACGAAGTTCAGGGCGGCAGTGTGATTAAACCGTTAATTGGAGTTGCCAATGACGCACCGAGTGATGCGGCGGTGGTGCGTCCTCGATTGGATTCGCGTCGCGGGCTGGTACTTTCCTGCGGAATGAATCCGCTTTACGGCGACCTTGATCCTTACCGCATGGCTGCGTCGGGTATTGACGAAGCGTTACGAAATGCCGTTGCGGTTGGTGCAGACCCGAAAACAATCGTTCTTCTCGATAATTTTTGTTGGGGAAATACTGACTGTCCCGAAACACTTGGTTCTCTGGTGGAAGCGGCTTTGGCTTGTTATGAAATTTCACTCGGTTTTGAAACGCCGTTTATCAGCGGCAAAGACAGTCTCAATAATGAATTTCGTCCGATAAATGCGGAACCGATTGCGATTCCGCCGACATTGCTTATTTCCGCAATGGGACAAATTGACGATGTAACAAATTGTGTTACGATGGATATAAAACAACCGGGTAATATTTTGTATCAAATTGGTGAAACGAAGAACGAATTGGGCGGTTCCCATTTTGCTTTGATCCGAAATTTACGAAACGGTGAAATACCGTCGTTGGATATTCCGAAAGCGAAAAAACTGTACGAAACATTACATCAGGCTATTCATCGTGGTATTGTGCGAAGTGTTCATGATTTGAGTGAGGGCGGTCTTGCGGTTGCAGTTGCGGAAATGTGTTTTGCCGGCGGGTTCGGTGCAGAATTGACCGGAACATTTGATATTATTACACTATTTAGCGAATCCAACAGCCGATTTGTTGTTGAAATTGAACCGATTCACATTCCGTCGTTTGAATCATTCTTCGCCGGATTCCCGCTGCGAAAACTCGGCAAAGTTGTTACGGAGAAAATTCTCCGTTTCGGCGATACATTTTCAGTAAACATTGATGAACTCAAAACCGTTTGGCAACAACCATTAGATTGGTAGAACAATGTAACCGTTACAAACCTTCTGGTATGAAGTAAACATCAACCGGCGCGATGGCGGGTGAAAGCCCTTCGGCGAAACGTTTACGTTTTTAATAAGGTAATGAGGTTGGATAGATGTTGTATCTTTGGCTGCTGAGGTTTTTTGGTAAATCGTTTTGTTAAGAAAATTAGGTGAAAATGAGGTTGTTTGTCCAATATTCAGACATGTAAAAAATATTCCACTGATATCTTACCTATTTTAGAATTTTCAAGCGTAAGGAGAATACTCTTTCACTTATTTTTGTTTTTTACCACGTCGGACTATGAACATCGAGAGGTCCTTCAGGAAGAGGAACATCACTGAGTTCATAATACATGGGACAATTACTCCGCATTGAAATTGGTAAATCACGTTGGTTCCACATCACAATCGAATCATCCGCAAGTTTCCAACCTTGAGAAGTATAAAACGGTACCAAAAATTCTTTACAGTACAGAATCGCAAAAAGGAAACCGCGCCGTCTTGCCTCGTCAAGGGTTTCACGAAGCATCCGGCGCGCAAGACCGGCATGGCGTGAATCCGGCGCAACACAAACGCCCTGAATACTGGCAACGTTATAACGAAAATTCCACGTCGTTGTAATGGTTCGAACCACCACCGCAATATGACCAATTACTTTTTCGTTGTCTTTTGCAATCACCGAATAAATTGGTCGCGTATTATGCCATGTCCGGTAATTTTGGAAGATGTCCGCCCAATCAGGAAAACAACACTGTAAAAGTTCCCGAATAAGCCGATCCAAACCGCTATTCAAATCGTGTTCATCAACCACCTCAATAGTAGGGCAAACTGTCAAGGGCATTTTAGTAATCAAAAATTTACGGTTGATAACGGTTCGGAATACCGTTACGTTGACTTGTCGCCTAGTACGCCGACTCTATTGTCTTTACCACATTTCTAACGAAAGTTCCAGCCGGATTTCGGTCATTGTTTCAACCTGTTCCTGAACAAACCGGATAAGCCGCAACACATCATGAGCGGTTCCTTCCGGCTCAACCATAATGAAATTGGCGTTGCGTTCACTGACAACCGCGCCGCCAATTCGTGTTCCTTTCAATCCGCTTTGTTCAATCAAATCGCCAGCCGGAGTGCCGGTTGCCGGATTCTTAAAAACATGAATAGACGCCAATTCACCGCCCGGCTGTTGTGTTTTGCGAACAATCCACAATTTTTGCATTCGTTTGGCAAGTTCCACCGGATCATCTTTTTCAAGCCGTAATGTTGCCGCAAGAATAATCACATCGTCCAGACTGCTGGAACGATAGCCAAACGAAATCTCATTTTTTGACAAAACCGAAATTTCACCGTTAAGATTGGCAACTCGGATACTTTCAACCCATTGTCCTAGATCGCCGCTATTTGTTCCGGCGTTGCCGAGAAGTGCGCCGCCTACGGTGCCGGGAATACCAATCAAATCTTCAATTCCGCCTAAACCTTGCGAAACGGATTGCGTAATCACCTGACCGAGTTTGGCTCCGGCTCCGGCAATCACCCGTTGTCCTTCAACTGTGATTCCGCAAAACGCCGGATTCGAAAACCGAATAATTAAACCGGTCACGCCTTGTTCTGTTACAAGAAGATTGGAACCGGCTCCAAGAATACGAATCGGTATTTTGTTGATTGGTCTTTGTTTCAGCAGCATAACAAGATCAGTTTCTGATTCCGGTTCCGCGAAAAACTCCGCCAAACCGCCCAACTGTAAACGAGTGTACATCGCCAACGGAACGTTACGCCGTACTCCTCGAAAAATATCTTGCCGAGCGGAATGGTCAACATGGTCAAATTTATTCATAGCAATTACTCACTGTACGTTCCCAAAAATATCTGGGTTCAAAGTTTTTTAATATAGTGGAAATTTCGGCTTAAAACTTTTGGAAAGCGCCGTTACTAAATTAAGATGTCCTTTACTGCATTAACAAACATCTTAACTGGAAACTCATGGTTAAAGAATGATCAAAAATTGTTAATAAAAAACAGAAGTTAGATTATAGCATATCATCAAACAGATTCCACTAATCACCAAAAAAATGTCAAAAAACGCTTGTACTTGACCGTTAATAACACTGCCAATAAAGGCAATGATTCCAGATATTAATCGCTATAAAAACGAGATGACTGTAAGAAATTATTTGTATTTGAGATAGTTTAATGGTTCATTCACTGCGTTTCGCCCGTCTCATGATTGGCAAGATAAGACCTTGTTTTGAACAAACAAAGCAGATTTCGGATAACAGATAAAAATATAGAGTATAAACCAGAAAGAGCGTTTGAAAACCTATTGTTGTTTCGTAACCTGGTCCAAAACAACCACAGGAAATATTAAGACCTCGTAAAAACGTTACGGTTTGTACCGCAGCAAAA
>JAIRLW010000536.1 GCA_031259095.1 Planctomycetaceae bacterium
AAAAAACCGGAGTTGTTTTTTCTACAAAAAGAGAAGCGGTAAAATAGCTTGTTCCTTCCGGCACAATAAGAAAATCATCTGAAACAATTTGTTTTAATCCATGATAACCGCGTTGATCACCCGGATTGCCTTCAACTCCCCAACGCCATGAAAATCGGTACGGTTGACGTTGTACTTTGCCGATTGTCATTGGGTTATTACCATTCAAAAGTATTGATTCAATTTCTTGTTCTTGATTGTTTTCTCCGCTTTTCAAATGATAGAGGAACATTTGATTTCCGAAACCATAAGTTACCGTTGGGCAATTTGAGTCGTCAAAATTGGGATCAATAAAGTCTTTGCCGGAAAAATCCGCTGTTTTTTGAAACACTTTAAAACGGCGGGCTTCCGCTCCCAACAGGAAAGAATCATCAAACGGATTTTTTTTGACCGGAAGCCGAAAATCTCCAAAAGTATTATCCAATGTCGGAACAAGTTCAAAATCCCAATCACCGTCAATCACACGCGGAGAATCCATATTAACGTAACGTCGGTAAACCGGAATTTTTGAGTCAAATTTTCCTTTCGGTAAAAACACAATAATTCTTCCTTCTTGGGCGTCAAGCGGTAAACGTACCTGAGTTCGTCCGTCTTCGAGGGATTGCGTTTCGATAAGTTTTGCCGCCTGACCATTCCACGCATCCCAAAGTTGAACTTCACCGCTTGCCCGAAAGATTGCTTGCGAATCTTTGGCTGCATGTTGAACGAAATAAACGTCAACATTTCCTTCCGCTGTCGGAATTCGCCGATGCAAAACCCATGCGCCGCCGTCCACTTCAAAATCCCGAACAAAATTTTCCGAAATAATTTTATTAACCGATACTGAAAAATCGACTTCATTTTGTAACATTTGACCGCGAACACCGGTAATATGATATTCATGAACAAAACGTTGGCTAACAGTTTCGAGTGTTTCCAAAGAAGCGGAACGACGCCAAAGATCATTATTATGTACTTCTTTTTTTGCCGAACACAAAAACGTTTCACCGCTTAAAACGGTTTTACCATCGACAACCGCGGCAAAAAAGAATCCGGCAGTTTGTTTTCCGGGTTGATCACTGTCACGGCATTCCGCAACGATAACATCTCCATTGTTCAATTTGATTTCCCCGTTCCAACCTTTTTCGTAATCAGAAGTCGTTCCAACTTGTTGACCGTTGATAAAAAGAACTCCTTCATTATCGGCGTGAAAACGAATTTTCGCGCGACGATTTCCGTAATTCCAGACAGTCTTGAACGCAACATTTTGTGACGGTTTTTCCGACCAAACCCAACGACCTTTGAAACCGCCGTCATAAGAACGCGGTTCTCCAATGAAACGATTATTGTTGTTTTTATTGGTATTGTTTTTATTGTTTGAAGAAAGATTCTTATTTTCTGAAGTAAGAAGAATTCCCTTGCCGTCAATGAAAATTTCACGCATGATTTTTTGAAGTTCAGGATCGTTGGAACCTATCCGATCTGATGCTTCAAGCAAGCACTCCAAAGCAATCACAATACCGCCTTGACGATGAAATTCACGAATTTTTTCTATTGCATCCCATCGAAGAGCCTTCATCGCAGGCAACACCAAAACGCGGTAAGATTCTCCGGCAACATTTAATGTTTTGTTGCCAATCGTTGAACGTGCGATAGATTGACCGTCAATAAAATCAAAATCAATTCCGTTGCGATAAATTTTCCTGCCGAGTTCAAATGCAATTTTTGTTGAATGATCACAGTCGAAACCTGCGGCGCCTTGTTCAACCGGATAAATAATCGCAACATCGGCAACATGATTTCCTTGTGAGAGGAGAAAACTCAATCGTTCAAAATAACGTAACCAAACGCCGGCGTGCCTCCAGTACGGCATCCGAAAATGATAACACGGCGGCGCCCATTCCCAAAAACCTCCGTAAGTTGTGTAATAAAGACCGTGCAGACAAAGCAGATTACAACCGACCGCGTAATTTTCGTTTGTTGTTCGGGTTAGATTTTCAAGGGTCATTCCCCATCCGGCGGAGTGATAACCTTCAAGCCAAACACGCGGGGCACCGTAAAGATGTGAAATGGATGATGAAACTTTTCCTTTGATAATATCGGCTCCGCTTCCGGGCGTATCATGTCCGGGCGCACTGTACCAGCGAATTGTACGAAAATAATCGCCGTATTCCATCGGTCTTTGTCCGCGTCCCATTTGATCGCAACCGTAAAGCAGACCGCGCTCACTGTGCCAAGTACCAACCGGTTTGAAATAACCTTCCTCCGATAAAATGATTTTAACATCATGATAATCGAGACGAATTTTCGGTGTTGTATCGTCAATCTGTTCAAAAAGGTGAGGCAATTTCGGACGAATATCGTATCCTTTCCGTTTTTGAAATTCTTCAGCAAATCGCGGCGTCCAAATCAAACCGTCAATACCAAGATGCAATTCATCCTGAAAATAATAATTCAAAGATCGTCGAAATTGTTCAGGAGTATGACGTTCCGATTCACCGAAAAAACGGTCAACAATAAGTTTTCCGGTTTTTTCATCCATTGGATCAATTGACTTCGGTTGAGTTTGCCAATAAAAAACATAACGATTTATTGATTCGGGATCATTGGATTGCGGATAATCTATTGTGATAATTTCATTTTGTACAGAATCAATCGGGTTTGTTGCCGTATTTTTTGCCAACCGCGTTTTTTTCATCATTAATTTTTTTCCTTGACGGTTGGGATCGGCAAGAACTTCATCGACAACAAATCCTTGACCGGGCCACGCCAATGTGTAATCACTGATTCCGATACCGATTCCGCGTTGGTCGGCTTCTTCGACAAGCCAAGCCCAAAGATTCCAAAATTCCGGCGTGAAGAGCGGCGGATCAAGCGGATAAGAATTGCCGAACAATCCGTAAGGTTTGCCGTCAATGGAACCTTTGGCGTGTGCGGCATTGATTTGAATACCTTGAATATGCGGTAACGGATAATCCGTCGGCAACTGCTCCGGCGGAACACCGGGAAGTGTTTTACCGCAAAGAAAATCGAGTTGCCAACGAAGACGTTCTTTGGTCAACTTGTCTCCGGTAAACCAATAAAATGGAACTTCACCGTAACCCGGAGGCGGAACACAAAACTTTTCATAAAATGAAACAATTGGTTCTTTCCGTATTGTTTCGGGATCAGACCAACCGATTTTGCCCTGTTTTGCCGAATGGAAATCAGGAATATCTCCGCCCATCAAAAATGAAACGGAAACAACAGAAAAACAAATAAGAAACAAAAATCTTTTGTACATTTTTAATTTTATTAACTTAAAGGGTTTGTAATTTAATACCAAAATTGTGAAATATTTTCACAATCACAAAAGAAGCGAGAAAACGAAAACCAAATTTTAATGTGTAACGAATATATCAGTTATCAACACTTAAAATATTTTTGGCTTGAAATTTTCGGGGACGTCTATTTTGACGGTGTCACCGCTTTGGGTGATGACGTAAAAACCGGTTTCAGTGGTAAATTTTTTGTATCTGTTCAGTAGAGATCCGGTAGGCGACTGATGAATGTTCGTGTTTTTGTCCCGCTAGGACGAAATGTTGGTCATTCTCGAAATCAATTGGGTCTCCTACTACTACCAATAATACCGTCCCTAACGGGACGGAAAAAAATTT
>JAIRLW010000598.1 GCA_031259095.1 Planctomycetaceae bacterium
TTTACGTATCCAAAACCGTAAGCGGGAATACTATGATGAGTCGGATGAGTTGCGCCGCCGAAGAGAAAAACCGCGTCTTTTCCAGACCGGAAACGCAACCAGCGATAATAGTTGATAAACGTTTTATGCAGGAGTTTCAGTCCTGTGATTTCGGCGGATGATAAGTGATAGGCATTCATAAGTTAACCTCGCGATCATCAGTATAAAATAGCCGTCAAATCTTGTCAATCTCTATTTTTTAAAGTGACTGCGGTATAACTTCAACTATTAACTATAAACTATTTGTCAGGTCTTTGGTGAAGATGGGGCGTGGCGGTTTGACGGTGGCGTCGATGACCACCTCCGCACGATTAACCGTTCCCTGACCATCAAAAAAACCAATAATCTGCGCACGATAAACATCGCCGCCGGTTGTTAAACGTTTTGATAATTTTTTCATCATTTCCTTGTCCACAATCTTTTCAGAAAGAAGCCAGATAATATGCCGATATTTACCTTGCCGTTTTTCACCGGATACGCCACGCCGATTCACAATTTGTAAAACGGTTTGTCTGTCCAATTCTGGAACTGTTTCAAGAACAATTCGCGGCGCTTCATTGACATTGATTCGTCCCGAAACAATAATCTCCGAATTCGTCGAAGCCACATCAAGAAGCGTCAGAAATTTTTCCTCCCCAACCGAATGTTCAAGCGAAAACGGACTTTTTAATTCTTTATCGTTTTCTTTTTCTTTAATTATTGCATCCAATAAATCCACCGGATCATCAATCAAACCGTTATTCCTACGCCACGCAAGAATAAATTGACAGGATTCTTCATCAAGTTTACCACGAAGTTGTTCACCGAGAAATTCGAGATTACTGTCGTTGAGAAAAATTTTAACGTTACCGGTTGGATCGACCAATTTTTCAGCGCTCAACGTTGTCAACAGAAAACACCAAGGTAATACTGTTCCACTTTCGACATTGGTTCCGATCAGATCATCGAAAAAGGAATTATCTGTTGCGGAAAATTCCGCCGAATCTATACTACTGTTTATTGTTTCGGCTTCTTCACGCGGTTGAAACAATAAATCGTTTTGCGAATCAATCTCCGCCTGAAACCGCTGAAGATCATTCATTTTGGCTCCATAAAAAAATTTTTCATCCGTTCCAAAAAGCAATGAACGTGTTACATCGCGGACGAGGAGCAATTCTTCAAGAGTTGCGGGAACAGCGTTACGCGGACGGTACGCAACACCGGTTCGTTCATAATAATCGAGTTCCGCACCGGAAGATCGAGGCGTTTTATCGGCGTCAATCCAGTCAAGAATAGAATCCGCCATGGTCGGCGTCATCCCCGGCAACTTCAAAAGAGCACGCACCCCTTGACCCGGCAACTCTCTTTCCCATTCCAACACCGTTCCAAGATGCAATCGTGTTGATTCATTGACCAAACCAAAACGGATTCCCTTGAGTTTATCTTGTTCGATACGGGGCGAAAAAATAGTAAACCGCCCGGCTCCGCGCACCGGACGATCCAAATGTCCCGAAACAACCTCAACTCCGCAAAATTGAACCGGATTATGGTACAATCGGTGAAAACGTGATTGTTCGGCTGAAATTTGTTGTGAAAAATAAAAGGAATCAGATAATTCTGTCTCGAAAATAGATGCGGAATCCGAAGAACCAAGTGTTGACCCGATAAACTCCATACCGGATTGAACCAGTTGACCAGCCTGAATTTCATCACCGCGAAATATTGCCGCTTCGTATTCTGTTGTCAAAAGAGCCAGCAACGATAATGAACCAACCGCAAGCATCGCAATAACAATACTCACAAGAAACAAAATCATACCGCTTCGTGATTTCACGGAAAACATCATTTGGAATTTCTAAAAAATCTTTTTTATCACAACTTGTCCTTGTTGTCATTATTGTTGCATTTATTTCTGCTGAAATTTTAGGGACATTGAGGACATTGGGGACATTTAGGGACGCGAGGGACGATAATTTTTAAATCATTGTGTTACAGCAAATGGTATTATTGTCCTTTTGAAAAACCTAATCCTTGTTCGTTGAGGACGAATGTTCCGAGTGTTCCATCTTTGATGACAAACATTGACGGATATTTTTTGTCCCAACCGATATTTGCTTTCGGGCAGTATTGCCGTCCATTGCCTTCTATTGCCGTAACAGTTGGAATCCGTGCGGAAAGCGTTGCGGAATGGAGAAACGACGCTCCGACACAGGTTAAATCCTGTACACAAAGGAACATGTTATATTTTTGTGCCGCTGCCGCCATGAGCAATGCTTCCGATTGTCCTTTGCACGCTTTAAGCGCAACACCGGAATAACCCATTTTCCGGCTGTCATGTAACGATTCCAAATCAACCAGCGATTCATCAATCACCACCGGTTTGATCACTGCCGCTTGATGCATGGTATTTTCTGGAAACGCTTTTAAATTCCGGTTAGTCGGCTGTTCTAAATATTGTAACCGACGAATCGCCGCCGGAGATTTTTCTTCAATCTTTTTCAAAAATCCGAGAACATATTCGACATTGGGACAACGTTCATTGAAATCAGCGGAATATACCCAATCCGTACAACCGCGTTTTGCTTGTTCCTCTTCGGCGATTCGATCAATTGCAATAACACGGTTCACATCCCAGTCAAGTTGATCGCCGTTCAATTTAATTTTAATATGTGTTAGCCCGTTGAACGGAATCCATTGAGCAAAAGTTTCCGGCAAGCCGTCGTTGAGCGGTTCTTTCACGTCGGCATTGGTCAACGGATCGAGTGCTCCGACCAAATGATACAACGGCATTCGGTCTTTTGGGTTACGGAGCGTGTAACGATCAAGATATTCGCCTTTAAATTCGTTACCAAGATAATACGAAAGATCGCGGTTACAAAATTCTTCGGAAAGAAGGTTGTAAACATTTTCGCCGTGAACTCGCCCGAATGCGTCGAAAACTGCCGCTTCAAACGGACTTGCGGCGACAAGTTGCGCCAGTTTCGGAATCGGTTCCGCGTCAACGCTTTTAATAACTGTTTCGGCAAGCGGCGTATATTGTTTTGAAAAATCATAAGTTAATTCGAGCGGATGTCCCCATTCGCGGTAACCGGCTGCGGACTGGACAACTTTTTTACCGAATTGGATCATTGTTTCCAACGAATCCGCCGGTTCTGTTTTTCCGGCAGACCACGCCCAAATGTTGCCCATTGTCATCGAACCAAATCCTTCGGCGGTTTTACCATTTCGGGTTTTGACCTTGACAACCGTATCAAAAACCACTACGTCCCGAACAACGCGTCCTCCGAATTTCATTGGACTTCGATATTGAAAAGACTGCGTTGAACAGGTTACATCGATAATTTGGATGTCGGTAAGTTTCATAAATAAGTCTCCTTTGAGTTTAATAACATTGCTCCGGTAAAGGTTAATCGGTAAAAGATTCTTTTATTCGATTTCAATCGATTTTTATCAATTTTGTAATCTATCAGTGAACTTTCCGTGATCGGTTATTTTGTCTTAGTCCCGCAGGGACGAGAGGTGTATAACCGGCGGTGGAGCGCAGCGCAACCGCGGAAAGTCGCCTCCCCAAATCCAAAGCCCTGCAAGGGCGAGATAATCGTTACTTCGGTTGATGATCTCGCCTCTGCGGGGCTTAAAAAGGAAGGAGAAGGAGATTGTCCGATCCATAAGTTGCGGCTGCGCTACACCTAGGGTTATGCACATCACCCCCCTAGCGGGGTTAAAATGGAAATACAAATATTCCACTGATAGATTACTCAACTTTTACCTGTAGTCGTTTAAAAAAATTTCCAATACCGCAAATTTTACTTTCCGCAAAAAAATTTTCAACAAGAGCAAATAAAAAAATCCGGTTATATTTCAGTGGAATTCTCGTTAAAAGTAGATAAACAATTGGGAATCTCTAAAAATTCGTGTTTTAACTACAAAGTTTTATGAAAAATCATTTGTCCCTAATGTCCCTATCGTCTCTAAAGTCTCTCTAAAAAGGGACTTTAGGAACGATAGGGACATTAGAAACAAATAATCAATTAATTAAAATAACCAGGACATTTTTAAACTTTGTTGTTTTTCTGAAAAGTCTGGGGGAAGTATAGACTTCGATCAGCATTTAGAATAAAATTTATTGCGAGGTTGGTATTCGGTAAAAGTTTTGTTATAAAATAATCCTGAATCAGATTATTTGTTTCATCATCTCCGGTTTGTTTCCGATTAAACAATTTATACACCTTATTACAGTATGATTAAACTTGGAATTATTGGTGCAGGGCGGCTTGGTTCCTTTCACGCGGATAAGGCAGCAACTCATAAAACGGTTGAACTCATTGGCGTGGTTGACCCTTCCGAACAAGCACGTAAAAAACTTGCCGAAAAATATCATATTCGTGAATTTGCCGATGTTAAGGAAATAATTCCTTTGGTTGATGCTGTTGTCATTGCCTCTCCGACTTTATATCATTATGAACTTGGTAAACCGTGTTTGCGGAATGGTTTGCATGTTCTCATTGAAAAACCGATGTGTTCTTCATGGAACGATGCTGAAAAATTGGTGGAAATGGCACATCAAGCCGGAGTGGTTTTTCAAATCGGTCATGTCGAAGAATTTAATCCGGCATGGTTTGTCGCCAAAGAGAACGAACTTCAGGAAATTAAAAACGGTTCTCCCGCAATCATTGATGCCGTGAGAACCAGCGGATACACTTTTCGGAGTACAGACATTGGAACCGTATTTGATATGATGATTCACGACCTTGACCTTGTGTTGTCCCTGATTCCTTCACCGGTTACTTGGGTTGATGCCGCCGGATTCAACATACTCAACGGACAACACGAAGATATCGCCGACGCCCGAATCCGATTTGAAAATGGAACGATTGCCCGTTTTTATTCGTCCCGAACAGCGTCGAATACGGTTCGGGAAATGAAGATTACCTCAATGTCCTGTTCGGTGACTATTGATTTTGGCGCACGAATCGTTAAAAAATATCACCCCGATCAATCCGTTTTGCAGGGACTTTTTAATCCCGAACACATTTTACCGGAAATGTCGGCAAAGATTGCGCCGGATTTTATGAAAGAACATTTCCTGACAAACGAAATGACCAGTGATACTGTTCCCGCATTGTCGGCGGTTGACGCTTTGGCAAAGGAGATGGATGATTTTATCGAATCGATTCAAACTGGTCGGCAACCGCGAGTGTCCGGTGATCGGGCGTTGACTGCGATTGCGGTTGCGGAGACAATTGTCGAATCAATCCGCAAAAAAATGCCAATCCCGTTCGATTCGCCAAAAGTTAAAGGAAATAATTTGAAAACATAGATTTTTTATTTTAGTCGAATTTCAATTGAAATCGACCGAAATCGATTTTAGTCGAATTGAGTCGATTTCAGTCGATCAAAAAAAAGTTTTTAGAAGTTTACTTAAAACAAATCATGGTTAAAGAATCAACGAAAAATTTTGGAATTATAGGTTGCGGCATGATTGCCGGCTTTCACGCGAAAGCGATTGAGGCTGTTGGTGGGACGCTTGTTGCGTGTTATGACATGGTTCCGCAATCGGCAGATCGTTTGGCGTCGCAATATTCCGGTTGTAAAGCCTATCACGGTTTTAGGGAATTTCTTGCTGATGATCGTATTGATATTGTGACCATCGGCACACCAAGCGGCGCTCATATTGAACCGGCATTGGCGGCGGCGGAAGCGGGAAAACATGTTATTGTTGAAAAACCGCTTGAAATTACGTTGGAACGTTGTGATCGGATTATTGCGGCGTGCCGAAAGTCCAACGTTAAACTCGCAACCGTTTTTCATAGCCGTTTTCACGATTCGTCGCAGAAAATCAAAAAAGCGATTAATGCCGGACGTTTTGGACGTTTAACACTTGGCGATGCGATTGTGAAATGGTACAGAACTCAGGAGTACTACGATAGTGGAGCATGGCGTGGAACGTGGGAACTTGACGGCGGCGGAGCGTTGATGAATCAGGCAATTCATACCATTGATCTTTTGACATGGCTTATGGGACCTGTTGTGGAAATCACCGCTCACACCGCATTGTTAGCCCATGAACGGATTGAAGTTGAAGATGTTGCGGCGGCAACCCTGAAATTCGCAAACGGAGCGTTAGGAACGATTGTCGGAACCACCGCTTCGTATCCCGGATACTTGAAACGGGTTGAAATCAGCGGGTCGAAAGGTTCGGCTGTTTTGGAAGAAGAAGACATTGTCAAGTGGGATTTTGCCGTTTCCACACCGGAAGACGCCGAAATTCGTGAGGCGATGACTTATCGTCAATCCGGCGGCGGTGGAGCGGCTGACCCGTCCGCGATTAATTTTTCCGGTCACGCCAAACTTTTTGCCAATATGATGGCTGCCATTGACGGCAAAGAGGAATTGGTTGTTGACGGCAATGAAGGACGTCGAAGTGTTGAAATCATTCTTGGTATTTACAAAGCTGCCGAATCTGGTCAAATTGTCCGGTTGCCGCTTGCGAAAGACCCCGAATTTACCCGAAAGTCGAACCCAACTAAAGGAAAACTCTAAAAGTAATACTATTTGCCGAAAACTGCTAAAAATTGCCAAAAACAAATTTTTCGACTTTGGTTGATTTCAGTCGCCTAAAATCGACTGCAATCGAATAAAATTAATTAATTTTTAGAGATTCCTTTTTTAGAGATTCCTTAAAAACCTTACCATTATTCAATGATCTTTTCTGTAACTACATCGATGATGTTAACACCAACAGTGGACAGGAATGATACTCGGAAACGATTATTCCGACTGGTTCATTGTATGATCCGTGTTGTTCCTTTCTGCTGTTCCCGACTATTTACTTTTTTTGTATCCCGCCTCAATATCATGTATCCGTCCTGTCGTTTTGATGATGAATACTGCAACCTATTGCGTAATCATGATGATATTGACCGACGGAAATATTATTTGGAAAATAAAATCGTAACATTACCTATCCTTAATCCCGCCTCCCTTATTCCCACCTTAAACTAAAATGAAAAAGAAAATATTAATTGTTGACGATGATCGTGAGATTATTGAATCGATTCGGATTGCTTTAGAGGCAGCCGGATATGATGTTGTTGTTTCTTTTGACGGTGATCAAGGTTTGATACTGGTCAACAAAGAAAAACCTGATTTAGTCATCCTCGATATTATGATGCCTAAGCGGAGTGGATTTCTTATTCTTGAAACGCTCCGTCAGACACAATTCTATCCGATCCGTGTCATTATGATTACGGCAAACGAAGGAGAACGCCATAAGGCTTATGCGGAAAGTCTGGGCATTGACGGTTATATCCGTAAGCCGTTCCCGATTGATGTGCTTCTGGAACTTGTGAAACGAACCTTGTAACTCACCAAACATCAAAATCAAGAGATAAACGATGTTTCATAACAAGTGGGTGATGTTTCGCCGAAACATCGCGTCGGCGAAAGCCGACTTGTCCCCGCGAACGGACGGCAATCAGAACCCCAAAATGGTCGGAAATTCTAATTGCCGGCGTTTCATTAATTCCCGTAACCTTTCGGCGAAAGGTTACCTGCCTGATAAAATATCATTGCCCAAAAGTTTTTGCATCGGTGATTTCAATGGTA
>JAIRLW010000599.1 GCA_031259095.1 Planctomycetaceae bacterium
TAAAAACCGGTAAACTATACTACTGTTGTTATAAAAAGTTATAAATTAACCGGATATAACAACAGTAGATTCTTATAAAAAACAAAACGGTACTAAAGATGACGGTAATGTTTATAAGACGGTATCTAATATAACTACCGTATCTACACCATACTCTATCTCAGTAAATGTACAAAAGCCCCGCAGACTGCGAAGGCTTCGGCGCATATTCCGGGACCTTCGGCGCATATTCCGGGACCTTCGGCGCACATGCCGGAACCCTCGGCGCACATGCCGGAACCTTCGGCGCACTTGCCGGAACCTTCGGCAACATCAACGTGTTTTTCATGATTCTTTAAAAACGGTAATATATCCGTGGAATTATTGTTTGAGGTTAAAAAAGTATTTGCCCTGAAAGGGCTAATAGAGCGGGTACCAAGGAATAGAAAGATTACAGGCGAAAAGTAAAATCCCCATTAAGAAACCAAGAGGCGGGGAACTCTTGGAATTGGGAAAGGTGTATCATCGCCGATTAGCAAGAGAACGGGACGCCATAGAACACATAAACAGAACAATTAAAACGTTCCGTATCTTAAAAGAAAGATACCGAAATCGAAGGAAAAGACACTACATTCACACGACGCTCATCTGCCCTATCAAAAAACATGAATTAAAAGTACAAAAAGATTAGAGAAAAGGTCTAGTATTCAAAAAAAACAAGCAATAGGGGGGGGAATTTCTCGTCAATAAGGGGTCAAACTTTCGGCAATATTGGACGCCTTGAACCTATCCCGTTGGGGTCGGCGGTTCAGGAAAAAATCCTATGGTCCTTTCAAGGCGAATGTCAAAAAACAAATATTCCACTGATAGATTACGAACTCAGCGAAATGAGATTCATGAAGTTCTAATAATAATTTTCAACTACGAAAAACATGAACAGACACAAAAATTATTTTCCAATCCTTTCGTGAACATTTTGTGTCTTTCATGGTGAAGATAAAATAGAACTCAACGCAATGAGATTCCTCCCAGTTTCTATTTAAGGCAATTTCCCAAACGGTATTTTCGATTTCTGTTTAGGCGACATAGATTCGGTTGACCACATCAATGTCATCGATAATTTTCAATACAGCTGCTTGAGCTCGTTGTTTTGTGTAAAAAGAGCGGCAAAATCCGGTTAAGACCAACTTGCCGTTTTCAAGAAAAACATTGATTTCCTGAACGCCTAGATTTGTTTCCTGTTTAATGAGATGCAAAACGTTCCGAATTAATTCTGGAGTTTCCGCTATTTTGGAGATTTCGTAGTTGGGCGACATTTTTTCCTGATTGTTTGAAGTGTTTAAAAGATGAAATTCGGGGCGGGGATTGGTTAAAATTGGCATAAGAATGTCCTTTCATAACAGGGAACGATTCGATATGACACTCGATTTTACTCGGTTTCAGTCGATTTTATCCTGTCAATAAATTAGGTTTTTAGAAGTTCTCTCGGATGTATTTAATGAAGGAGAACGAAGTTTTTTTATGTCTGTTGTTTAGGCAATCATGGGTATTCTAGGAGTTCCCAAAATGAGAGTCAAGAGTAAATTTTTTATTTTGTGGTTTGGGGTTTGTGATTGGGGGGTTGGAGCGCGAGCGGAATTTTACCGTAAAGGTTGTAATTCCGCTTGCATCCCAAACCCCCAATCCCAATCAAAAAGAATTTTCTTGACTCCAGATTTCACGGATCCGTTCAATTTTCCGTTCGACGGTTCGGCGGACACAACCGAGTTTGATAGCGATTTCTTCGGTACGATGACCTTCGAGTGTTAAGAGGGCGATTTGGCGCAACGTTTCATCGCCGAGTTTATCGAGTAAGCGTTGGCAATTTTCCACCACCGCGAGCGCTAATTCGGGAGTTGGTTCTGTACCGAGAACATTTCCGATGCCATTACGGTTTAATTCATCTTTTTGACCGAACACAGATTCACCGCGAATACTTCCTCCGCCGCGTTTTTGGGCGTAGTGACGGCGTAATTTTGCGGTTGCTTTCCGTGCGGTGATTGTTACGAGCAATTTCCACAGATCCTCGCGATTTTTAACGTTTCCGAATTTTTGCTGTGCCATTCCGTGATAAAAACTATTCATTGCGCTGAGAGCCACATCTTCTTCGTCAACATCGCGCAACGGCATTCCGTCCAGTTTCCGACGGGCTAAGCGAACTAATCGGCCGAAATATTCGTTCCAGATTTTACGCGCGATTTCTTCGTCGCCGTCTGCTAGATGTAAAATCCAATTGGAAACTTGTTCGGACATGGAACTGGAACTTATAACGGTTGACAACAATCATCACCACACTACTCTGTCAAGAATCAACATAGACGATTCCCGCTCAAAAGTCAACATTTTATTTTAGGGAAGTTCTAAAAACTTCCCTAAAGATCGTTGTCTCATTCATCTCTATTGTCCGTTAGGTTCCTAAAATCAATTTATTCCGATTGTTTTCGTGAAAGACGGACAAACAAAAACGCCCTAAAAAACCAACAATAATCAATATTAAACTGGCAACAGTGATCGTTAATTCTAAACGGTTGTTGTGTTCCAGATATTGAAGTGAAAAAAGAATGCCTAAAAATCCGCAACATGTCAAAACGGTATTCATTACTTTTAACGCACCCAAAGGAGGAAAAAACAAATTCGATGTTTCCAATGGTTTTGTTTTGGAAGCGGAAATATGTTCCGGTTGATTTGTTTCCTGCTTATTTTTTGTGGTTTTGGGAGGTGTTTTGTTATCGTTGGGAGTTATTTGGAGTTGAGCGAGTAACTGTCTTGCTTGATGAATCTGCTGAACGAGTTCGGTAGTGAGAAATTCTGTTGTCCGGTTTTCCACTGTTTGATTTTCCGTTGTTGCCGGAAGTGGGGTATTGGTTTGGGTTTTGTTGACGTTTTCAGTTTCTTCTATTTTCGTGTCTATGTCTATTTTATTTGTGTTTTCTTTTAAAGCCGAAACCGGAACATGTGAAACAGTTGCGTCGGATGAATGAAGAAGTTGAATACGATGTGTGAGATTTTTGCGTAGTTTCCTGATTTCCGACACGGGATCAAATTCAGTGGAAATTGCGGTTTCCTGAATCGGTAGTGAGGTTGTTCCGTCGAAGTGTTGTAGGTCTGACATTGTTTTATTTAATTGGTTTGATTTTCACAGCCTGATTACGTTATGCCGCAACAGTATAAAATGATGAATCGCATACGGAAATGAATTTTTTCACCCTCTAATTATCGGCAATAGAACTGTAATTAATTTAAAATTTTTCCGATAATACTGTTTTTTCCTATATTTCTCACGGCTTAAAATAGTCCTTTTGTAGGGAAAGGTGTTCAAAGGGGCATTTTATTTTTGTTTTCGGGTCTGTTCCATATTTTCGTTGTAACCTCTTTATTTTTAATAGGTTAATCTCAAATCAATGACAAAAAACTGACTATTTCGGAATTTGAAAGTTAGCCATCGGGTCGCTAACAGGTCGGCGATTCTTTTTATTAGGTAGTGATGTTTCGCCGAAACATCGCGCCAGCGATAGCCGACTTGTCCCCGCGAACGGACGGCAATCAGAACCCCCCAATGGTCGGAAATTCTAATTGCCGGCGTTTCATTAATTCCCGTAACCTTTCGGCGAAAGGTTACCTGCCTGATAAAATATCATTGCCCAAAAGTTTTTGCATCGGTGATTTCAATGGTA
>JAIRLW010000111.1 GCA_031259095.1 Planctomycetaceae bacterium
TTCAAGTGTAATTGAGTATTGAGTAAAAATTACACATTTAACCCTTTTTAGGAAAAGACAATTTCATGTTCACACAAAACCTTTTTACAGTGTTTGTCAGCCAAACAATATTGGTGGTATTTAGTTTCAATCAGACAATTTTGTCGTTGTTTACTTCTTTCATCTTGTTTTCTAGAAAATGGTGTTTATTTCCAAAAACAAGTCGTGTTGCGATTCACGGTGAAGTAACATTGGACAATAAACCATTCGAACATGGTGAAATATTATTTTCATCAATTGCAGGAGCCACTCCGGCAGTATCGACTGGTTCGCCCATCAAAAACGGAACTTTTTCGCTTCCTGCAAAACAAGGTCTCATACCGGAACAAACATATTCGGTACACTTTCGATCAATTGAAGTTATTTCGGGTACACAAGAAGAGACAGAAGAAATAAAGAACCAATCTGGAATACCCTATAAAACCCGAAACCTTATCCCGTCAAAATATGGAACAAAATCAAAATAAATTGTTACTGCGACAAAAAAATCGCTCAACGTGTTTCAATTTGAACAGACAAGCGAACACGACAAATAAAGTGTTTATTTTTTTAACAGAATTAACAAAATTTTCATAAATTACAAATTTAAAAGTATGGTAATCCATCAGCGTAATTTCCGTGATGGTTATTTTGTCTTAGTTCCGCAGGGACGAGAGGTGCATAACCGGCGGTGTAGCGCAGCGCAACCGCCGGAAAGTCGCATCCTCCCAATCCAAAGCCCTGAAAGGGCAGTAAGATTTTTTAATTCATTGCCCGCCCCAACGGGGTAATACTGCTTGCACTTGAAAATACAGGTAGGCGACCTCTTGCTAAAGGGTTTTCACCTACGGTCGCGCGGCGATAGCCAACTTGACTCTGTGAACGGCAGGAAATCGGAACGCAAAACGGTAAGCAATACCAATTTCCGTCCGCTCACAGGGTCAAGCCGGCTATCGCCGACGCTATTAATCAAAATTAATCAAAATTAATCAAAAAATTTCAGGCGAAACATCGCCTACCTCTTGATTTTTTGACCTAAACAAATAATCCCCCCAAAAGGTGAAATAATCGGAAAAATTTTCCTCTAACTCCCTATTCAAAAAAAGCCGGAATGGTTACAATCATGTGACTTACTACATAAATGTAGCCCTAACATCAGGAATGTCCAACAAATTCACGGCAAACATGACGATTGTTTTTGTCTATTTGACAATTTCAGGATTTATTTTTTGCCCATTTTGTCATTTCTGATTTTTTCAGTATCGTTGTGATCCTGATTTTGTGTGTAAGTGGTTGTCGGTATTCTTCGGAGCGCCGACAGTCAACCTATTTCAACCCAACCCCACAAGGAGCAAACAATGAATTTGCAAACACCCAACAGTAATGACGCTACCAGAACCCTAAACCGTTCCCGAAGTATTGTTCCATGCAGCGGTTTATGTTCACGATGTCTTGACGGATGTCGTGGAAACTGCGAAATTTTCAAAGCCGCGTTCAGAGGACGCGAACTGATTTATCCGGGTCCTTTTGGCGAAGTAACCGCCGGCGGAGACAAAAATTATCCGCTCGATTATTCCCACCTGAATATTCAAGGTTACGCCCAAGGCGCGGAAGGTTTACCGGAAGGAATGACCGCCTCGCCCGACACCGCACGATTTCCAATCGTCAATACCGAAACTTCGTACGGTTGGGATCAAAAAGTAACAATGACCGTTCCCATTTTTACCGGCGCATTAGGTTCCACCGAAATTGCCCGAAAAAATTGGGAACACTTCGCTGTCGGTGCAGCGCTTTCCGGCGTTACCATCGTTTGCGGTGAAAATGTCTGCGGAATTGATCCCAAACTCGAACTAAACGCCGACAAAAAAGTGGTCAATGCCCCCGATATGGATCGGCGAATCGAAGCCTACCGTAAATATCGCGGAACATTTGGCGAAATCCTGATTCAAATGAATGTCGAAGACACCAATCTTGGAGTTGCCGAATATATTATCGACAAACACAAAATCGAAACAATCGAATTGAAATGGGGTCAAGGCGCAAAATGTATCGGCGGAGAAATCAAAGTCGCCCAACTCGAACGCGCCATCGAATTACAAAAACGCGGCTATATCGTGACCCCCGATCCGTCCGACCCAATTATTCAGGCGTCGTTCAAAGCCGGAGCCATTAAGGAGTTTGAACGTCATAGCCGACTCGGTTTTGTGACCGAAGAAGGGTTTATGAAAGAAGTAGAACGTTTACGCTCGCTCGGATATAAACGTATCACCCTCAAAACCGGAGCCTACAGTCTTAAAGAATTAGCAATGGCAATTAAATATTGCTCCAAAGCCAAAATTGATCTGTTGACTATCGACGGGGCGTCCGGCGGAACCGGAATGAGTCCTTGGCGCATGATGGAAGAATGGGGTGTTCCGTCTATTTATCTGCACAGCGCCGCCTACGAATATGCGTCGATTTTAGCCGCCAAAGGGGAACGTGTTCCTGATTTGGCGTTTGCCGGAGGGTTCAGTTCAGAAGACGGGGTGTTCAAAGCATTGGCGTTGGGCGCGCCCTATGTGAAAGCCGTCTGTATGGGACGAGCCTTGATGATTCCGGGAATGGTCGGAAAAAATATCGAGCAATGGCTCAAAGAAAACAATTTGCCAAAATCTGTTTCCGAGTTCGGCAGCAAACCAGAAGAAATCTTTGTCAACTACGAAAAGGTCAAAGATATTGTCGGCGCAAAAGAAATTCAAAATGTACCGCTTGGCGCCATCGGAATTTACAGTTATGCCGACAAAATCAAAGTCGGACTGCAACAGCTCATGGCAGGCGCAAGAAAATTCAACGTCTCAAAAATTACACGTAATGAATTGATGTCGCTTACTGAAGAGTGTACAAAAGTTACCAAAATACCTTATTTGATGGATTGCTATCGTGATGAAGCCGTCAAAATTCTGAAAGGTTAGTCCGGTTGACCAATACGGTATCACGGTAACAGAAGACAGGCAATCTTATGATTGCCTGTCTTTGGTTCTATTAATGATATTTTTAGAGATTCCCAATTATTTACGTCAAAAATCCAAAGGCAGGCGATCCATTCGCCGAACGGTCGCGCCGGTTGATCGAAGTTCAAAAACAATCTCAGTAGCAAAACGGTGTTTCTTTTTTAACAGAATTAACAACATTAACAACATTAACAACATTGGCGTCATTGACATAATATTGGTGAATCTGTAGATTATGAAAATTATGTTAAGTTTGTGTTTTTAACACAGACCGTTCCCTTGTGGTCATTTCCCAACAGGAAAAACTAAAATGAAAAAAATAGAAGTGATGAAACAGTTAGCGTTAAATACATTGTCGTTTGGGAGTTGTGAACGGCAGACGATTGGATCGGATCGCCAAACGGCCGGCAGCACAATCGCTGTCTGCCCGGAGAAAAAAATATTATACTCCCATTCCTTGACAATAATCGAAGTTTAACTTAGTATCTACGTTTTACAAAAGGACATTGATGCTGGAAAAGGCGAATGTTTCCTTTTTTTGTTATTCCCTAATTTCTTTTATTGTACCGTCATGGTCGAACCAGTTACGATCAATCTTCGTTTTTTGGCGCGGGACTTAGGTTTACCGCAAGAGCAAGTTCAATCAGTCGTTACGTTGCTTGACGACGGTTTTCCGGTTCCCTTTATTGCCCGGTACCGAAAAGACCAAACCGGAAATCTCGACGAAGAGATACTCCGCAATATCGAAGAGGAACTCCATGCCGTTCGCGCTCTCTGCGAACGGAAACAGGCAATCCTCAAAACAATCGACTCGCAAGGAAAACTAACGCCCGAACTCGATAAAAAAATCCGCGACGCCAAATCGTTAAGGCGTCTGGAAGACCTCTATTTGCCGTTTAAACCAAAACGACAAACATTGGCGACCGAAGCACGCGAACACGGTCTCGAACCACTCGCCCTCGAAATTTTTCACGGAACCATCGCCCCTGAAAAATTAGATCAAAGAGCGTCCGAATTTATTAATGAGGACAAAAAAATTAAATCAATCGCCGACGCATTACTAGGCGCAGGTTATATTATCGCCGAAACTTTCAGCGAAAAAATCGAAGTCGTTCAATATGTCCGCGAATCCATCTACAAATACGGTAAACTCGTTACCTCCAAAATCGAACCGAAAATTCCAACCGCATCGGTCCTCTCAAAAAATTCCGAAATTTCAGGAAATTCCGAAAAATCAGAAAAGCCGGAAAAGCCGGAAAAAAAATCTGCCGCGAAAAAAACAAAGAAAGAAAAAAATAGTCCGAAAACAACTGATGACACCGAAACCAAAACACAAAACAATGATCAGAACGATCAGAATGTTGCGGTATCGTCTGAAATTCCAAAAGAACCGGAACATGTTGATGTAACGGAAAACGCGGAAAATATCGTTTCGGCTGATTCGTCTGAAAAAACCGAAACCGAACATGCGGACACTAAAACAGAAATTACAACAGAACCGACAACAGAACCGACAACAGAAACTGAAACTAATACAGCATCGGAAACAATGACCGCTGAAAATGTCGAAAATGCTGTTGTTGCCGAACCGCAAAATGTTGAACCGCAAGAGATTGATCCTCAAAACGCCGATGTTTTGACGGTCACCGAACAATTTAAACAATGGAAAACAATGCAGGAAATACAAGGAATTCCGGTTGTTCGTTCACAAAATTCGTTGAAGAAAAAGAAAACGGAAGAAATTCAAAAACAAAAAGAAGATGCAAAAAATAAACATCAGGAATATTTTGAACGGCAATTCAGCGATTACTTTGATTTTACCGCCGGACTTCGTAACTTTCCGGCACACCGGATTTTAGCAATTAATCGCGGTGAACGAGGTAAAGTGATTCGCGTCAAAATCGATCACAATGAAGCCAAAACGTTTGACATTGTTCGTGAATTTTGTATTCCCAAAGATCATCCGCATGTCGATTTCTTAGCCGGTTGTCTGAAAGACGCTCTTCACCGGTTGGTGATTCCGTCCATAGAACGTGAAATCCGAAACGATATGACGGAATTTGCCGAAAAACAGGCGATTCGTGTTTTCGGTAAAAATCTTCGACATTTACTGCTTCAACCGCCGCTTCATCGTAAACGGGTTTTGGCTCTCGATCCGGGTTACAAACACGGTTGCAAAATGGTTCCGCTGGATGAATTCGGGAACGTTCTCGATTTCGAAACAGTTTATCTGTCCGGCAGTCCTGAGCGCAAAGAAAAAGCGGTTCAAAAAATTGCGGACATCATTCAAAAATACAAAATTTCCGTTATCGCTATCGGCAACGGTTCTGGAAGTCGTGAAACGGAAGAAGTGGTTTCCGGGATGATTGCGGCTCGTTTTGCGGACTCGGAATTGGCGTATGTGATTGTCAACGAAGCCGGAGCCAGCGTTTATTCCGCCAGTCCGGTCGCCAAAGAAGAATTTCCCGATTACGATCCGTTGCTTCGCGGTGCGGTTTCCATTGGTCGGCGGCTTCAAGACCCGCTCAATGAATTGGTTAAAATTGATCCGGCAAGTCTCGGCGTGGGAATGTATCAGCATGATCTGAAAAATAAGCATCTCAAAAATATGCTCACCGATGTGGTTGAATCCTGCGTTAATTTTGCCGGCGTCGATCTCAATACCGCCACTTCGGCAATTTTGCGTTACGTTTCCGGTCTGAACCAGATGACCGCAAAACGTATCCATGAATACCGATTATCGCATGGTCCTTACCGAAGCCGTGAAGAAATTAAAAAAGTTTCCGGTTTAGGCGAAGTCGCGTTCACTCACGCCGCAGGATTTCTCAAAATTCACGATGGAACAAATCCATTAGACGCAACATGGATTCATCCCGAAAGTTATCACTTAGCCGCTAAAATTCTGGAAAAACTCGGATTTTCAGTGGACGATCTGAAAAATAACGAAAAAATTAAAGAAATCGCCGCAAAAATCGCAGAAGAAAAAATCGGCGAATTGTCGTCCAAATTGTCGTCGGAATTGGGCGTTGGGCTTTTCACTGTCCGCGACACGCTCGATAGTCTCGCCCGACCCGGACGCGATCCGCGAGAATCGTTACCGCCGCCAGTGTTCAAAAAAGGAATCCTCCATGCGGAAGACTTAAAACATGGTATGGAATTGACCGGAACCGTTTTGAATGTTGTCGATTTCGGCGCGTTCGTCGATATTGGTTTACACGATTCCGGTTTAATCCACATCAGTCAAATGGCTGACCAGTTTATTCGCGACACCCACGAAAAAGTTGCTGTCGGCGATATTGTTCGGGTTTGGGTGGTCGAAGCCGACCTCAAACGCAAACGAATTTCTTTAACAATGCTTCCGCCCGGTACCGAAAAACAACCAAAACCGGAACATTCAGCAGCAGCAACAACCACAGAACCGCGCCGACAATTACGTTGGAACGAATCACGCGAACAAAACAGTAAACCATCATCTTCTACGGAAGAAAAGAAATCGACAAAACATTTCCCCGAACACGAACATCGTGAACGTCAACAACCTGAAAATCGTCGTCCGCCTAAGAAAACAACGCCGCAAACGGAACATTCGACAAACGATCCCGCGAAACAACGTAGCGACGATCAACATCCTCTTCGCCGAGATAATCGTAACAATCGTGATCGAGACAGATATCGGCGTGAACGCGATAATCGGGAACATGGAAACCGCGAACACGGAAATCGTAACCGTGTCAAAACTTATGTTGCCTCGCCTAAAACCAAAGAACTCAAACCAATTTCTGAAAAAATGAAACAAGGTAAAGAAGCGCTCCGAAGTTTCGGCGATTTGGCTCAATTTCTTGGTCATGTTCAGATTGCCGATCCGGCAGAAGAAAAGAAACGAAAAAAAGAAGAAGCACGATCAAAGAAAAAAGAACAAGAAAATTCGTAGTGTATCAGTGGAATTTTCCAAAACGTCTTTTAATAGTTTCCGCAAACCTTATTTTCAACCTTATTTTTTCCTAACAAAAAACCTCAGTAGCAATGAATCCCGCCAAAACCGACCTTATTACCTCATTATTCGTTTACGTTTTTAATGAGGTAATGAGGTTTGTACTTTGGGGAACTTGTTGCTGCTGAGGTTGTTTAGTAAGAAAAATTAGGTTGAAAATAAGGTTATCTGTCCAATATTCATACGTATATTCAGACGTATAAAAAATATTCCGCTGATAGATTACTTTTTACTTAAAAGACTTCAAATATAACCATTTTTACCTAAATTTTGCAATTTTGCGAATAATGTCAACACGCTCTAACTATTAACGATCCACTCTCCGCTATCAACTATTAACAATTATCTCTCCAAAATGCGAAATAATCAGAATACTATCAACATGGAACGTATTATCAATACGTTTGTCGGGCGGGAAGAAGAACGCGGAAAATGGTTGGAACTTCTTGCGAATCGGGATGCGGAGGGTAAAGCGATTGTTGTTGTTGGCAAGTACGGCATGGGCAAAACACGACTGCTGGATCAGATGGTTGCCGATGCTCAAGAAAATAAATCATTACAATGTGTTTCGTTGCGCTATTCGGTTGCTCCGAGCGATTCGCCAAGTATGGTGATGAAAATGATGCTCGAAGACGCGTTTCAGGCAGCCCGTTATGCGGCAGGTTCGCTTGATTATGAGGGAAAACGTTTTGGGCAATGGAATTTGCTCTATCAACAATTAGGGCTGTTCTCCGGCAACAAAGAACCGGATTATCGGTTTTTCCACGCATTGCGGTATGATCATCGTAAAAATATTGTTGAACAATTTCTTCTCCGTCTCCGCTTACTTGCGGATATTTTGCCGGACAAAGGACGACTTCTCATGGTGATTGATCCCGAACAGGATACGCCGACTGTACGAGTTGAACTTTGGTCGCAGATTGTTCGGGAGTTGCCGCCGAAGATTGTTTTTCTTTTTGCACAACGTTTTAAGGATACGTTAGCCATCAACGAGAAATTTCGGTCGTTGCCCAATGTTTACTTCCTTCCGCCGCTTGATGCTCCGCAAGGGCTTTCCGACTTAAAAGATTCCGAAACGCTTCAACTGATTGAAGCGTATCAACCGGTTTTGAAAGATCAGACATTCCATTATCAGGAATTGACCGAACTTTTCCATTGTTATCGCAACCATCCTTACGCGGTTCACGCTTCGCTGGACTTATTGCTGTGTAAGAATATTGAGAATCTGAATCAACTTCCGCGCGAACCGACGCCTCAATATATTGCTCCGGCGCAATGGAAACAGATTGTCGAACATCCGTTGGGACGCGATGCGGTGTTCCTTTTTGAAGCCTACACCGTTTTGGAAATTCCATCGTTGGACGAAATGGTTTGTTGGGTCGCCGACATTACGCAAAATTCGTTCAAAACAATTCTTGCCGAACCGTTTTTGTGTTCTCTTATTCGTGATGAACCGGACGGACGTATTATTTACCATCATCATTTGAGCGCGTACATTCGTTCACTGCTTTATACTGCCGATGGTTCTCCGACTCAGGAAGCGGTGCGGCTTCACCAACGGGCGATGATTGGTTACGGCGAATTGATGCGAAGAACACTGAAACCCGATCCGTTGGCGACTGTCCGTTTGCCGGAACATTCGTTGGCGGTTGGCGGCGCGGAACTGTTCGCGGAAACACTGGGACATTGCGCCGACGCCTTCCTAACGCTAGGATTTTTCCAAACGTTTGGCGCAATGATTGAACGGGCGTTGTCGTTGGTTTCGCCTCAATCGGTTGAGGAGTCGGAGTTGTTTTTTCAGTTCGGCAGATTACGTGCTCATCAAGGCGATTTCAATGCCGCTGTGCGGTATTACGAACAATCGCTGCAAATTGCAAAACTCATCACGGAACCGGAACGAATTGCGGAAGCGTTGTTTGCTTTGGGAAAAATCTCGTATGAATTACATCACGACGTTGAAGCGGAACAGCATTTACAGGAAGCGATTATTTATTACGAATCGGGACCGGATCAAGCCGGACTTGTTGAAACATTGCTTTGTTTGGGCAATGTCCTTTGGCGGCAGAAAAAAAACGAGGAAAGTCAAACCGCATTCGACGAAGCCGCCAAAGCTGTGAGCGGGATTAAAAATTATCGTTTACGGGTTCGGTCGGAGGCGGCGGTGTTCACCGCACGCGGACGAATTCTTGACGAATTGGGAAAAACATCGCAGGCTGCCGAATTATATTACAAAGCCATCGATTTAACTCAAAACATTTATGATCGTGAAGCGGAAGCGGAATTGCATTCGCAACTTGGTTCGTTGTTTGAACGTTCCGGCGATTTGAAAACAGCAGAAAAAAATCTTTCTAAGGCGATGGAAATTCATCGTGATATGACGTTGGTGGAACATTGGGCGGAAGACTGTGTTCGGCTGGCTCAACTGGCGAAAAAACAAGGAAATCAAAAACTTGTCCATGAACGTCTCCAACTCGCCCGACAACTCTTTCACCAACTTGGAAACTCGCTAAAAATTGCCGAAATCGACGCAGAAATAAAAGAAAAAGAAAAATAATTAGGAAGAAATTACCCGTCCCCAATATCCCTAACGTCCCTTTAGTCCCTAATGTCCTTTCACAAAACATCTTATAAGAACCGTCTTGAACTTGCAAAGCAAATTGCCCGTGAATCCGGCGATTTGACGTTACGTTACTTTTACGATTCCGAACACGTTACTGTGGAGCGGAAAACGGATGAATCGCCGGTAACGATTGCAGATCGGGAAGCCGAAAAATTATTGCGAAAACGAATTGAGGAATCTTTTCCCGATGACGCGATTCTTGGCGAGGAATTTCCGAACCGTGAAGGAACCAGCGGTTTCCGATGGATTCTTGATCCAATTGATGGTACGAAATCGTTTATTCATGGTGTACCGATTTACAGTACGCTTATTGGGCTTGAACAAAACGGCGTTAATTTTGGCGGTGTGATTTCGGCGCCGGCGCTTGGGGAATTGGTTTGGGCTGGTCGCGGACTAGGCGCATGGCATGAAGCCGCACGTTTCAAGCAACCGGTTCCGGCAAAAGTTTCTGATTGCCGAAAAATAGACGAGGCTCTTTTTTTGACCAGTGAAGTATTAACGTTTGATCAATCTGATCGTCAAGACAGTTACAAACGGTTGGAGCGAAGCGTTCGGTTGAGCCGGACATGGGGCGATGCTTACGGTTATTTTCTTGTTGCGACCGGCAGAGCGGAAATTATGGTTGATCCGATACTTTCGGATTGGGATGCCGGACCGTTGCTTGTGATTCTCGAAGAGGCTGGCGGACGATTCACCGACTGGAAAGGAAACGCAACCATGTTCGGCAAAGAAGGCGTCGGCACCAATGGATTTCTGCACGATAACGTCCTTCGGATTCTTAATGAAACATAATATTTAGGGAATCTCTAAAAATTCGCTTGCGGCACTATTCACGATCCAGACTCCCTTTCAGGGCTTTTTGTGGTATGAAAGTACTGGAACCTACCCCGTTGGGGTAGGCTATTCAGTAAAAAATCCTATTGCCCTTTCAGGGCAAATACTTTTTTAACCTCAAACAATAATTCCACTGATATATTACCTATACTTTAAAAGCCGATAAACATCAGGTGGGCAACCTTTCGCCGAAAGGTTGCCTACCTGATAAATCGCTTACCTGATATTGATCTGCTAACTACCTCACAAATTCCGAAACAATCAGAAAAATTAACGTTTTGGTGTTGCGAAAAGAGTTGCCGGAATACGGGTTGGCG
>JAIRLW010000118.1 GCA_031259095.1 Planctomycetaceae bacterium
AAAAACATTCGGCGGCGGACTAAAATCCGCAATCGCTCACAATAATTCTGTAAAACCGAACAGTGATTTAATTCACACGCTCAAAATTGCCGTTCCGCAATTCTTTGACAAAAACGGAAATTTTAAACGCGATCAATTCGACGAAGCACTGCAAGAAAATAATATTGCCGAAACACGCGACGGTTATAAACTTGGTTTTGTCGGTAAAGATTATGCACGATTACAAACCGGTTGTAAAACCGAAACAATGATCGTTCCCGACGCAAAACACAACTCTCGTAACGAAAACAAAAACAGCGGCAACATCTTTATTACCGGTGATAATCTTGAAGTATTAAGACGTCTACAAAACGCCTACGCCGGAAAAATAAAAATGATCTATATTGATCCGCCGTACAACACCGGAAAAGAATTTGTCTATAACGATAAGTTTGAATTTAGTGACGAAAAATTAAAATCTATGTTGGGTTACAGTGACGATGAAATTAAACGGCTCCAATTGATTCAAGGAAAAAGTTCTCATTCCGCATGGTTGACATTCATGTATCCGCGATTAAAACTTGCACAGAAATTATTGACCGACGACGGCGTTATTTTCGTTTCAATCGACGACAACGAACAAGCAAATCTAAAATTGCTCATGGATGAAATTTTCGGGGAAGGGAATTTTGTAGCGGAATTTATTAGAAAAACAAAATCCATGACGGGAGATGAAGGTACTGGTATAAATATTCAACATGAAAATCTTATTTGTTTTGTTCGCGATAAATCAAATGTATTTTTCAAAGGCGAAACAAAAGAATATGATAATTATAAAAATCCTGATAATGATCCAAGAGGAGATTGGACATCTGGAGACCCCAGCGCAAAAAGTGGAGGCGAATCAACATATTTTCCTATCAAAAATCCAGTAACGGGAAAACAGGATTATCCTCCAAAGGGACGATTTTGGGCTTTCTCAAAGACAACTTGTGGAGAATATATTAAAGATGGAAAAATTAAATTCAAAGAACGTTATAAGGAAAATGAAAGAGGATTTATTTTTAAAAGATACAAAAATGATTTAGAAAGCAATTATAATCCTGTTGATAGTTTATTGGGTATTGGTAATGAATATATGAATTCTCAAGGAACAACAGAGTTATTTACCTTAATGGATAACAATCTTTTTAGTAACCCTAAACCAATATCGTTCATAAAAAAACTTATTACTTATTCTACCAACCAGATAGATATTATTCTTGATTTTTTTGCGGGCAGTGGAACAACCGCCCATGCTGTCATGCAACTTAACGCAGAAGACGGCGGCAATCGTAAATTTATTATGGTTCAACTTGACGAGCCGACCAACCCTGATAGTGAAGCGCGAAAAGCAGGTTATAAAACAATTGATGAAATTGCAAGAGAACGGATTAAACGCGCAACAAAAAAAATTAAATCGGAAAAAGGATTGGCGTTGCCGGAAAATTTTGACGGCGGTTTTAAGCATTACCGAATCGTTACGCCCGACGTAACAACCTTGGATAAAATCGAAAATTTTGATCCCGAACAACCGCAACAAAAAATGATGTTTGACGAAATGGTTACAGTTTTTGACGACAAAACAACCGGCGCAAAAGGCGAAGAAGTTATCTTGCAAACATGGCTTATTCACGACGGTTACACTTTCGACCAACAACCGCAAGAACTTGATTTTGACGGTTATCAAGCATATTACATTGACCAATCGTTGCTCTATATTATTCATCAAGGTTGGGGCGATCAACAAACCAAAAAATTGTTAAACGCCGTCGGAACACATCAATTGAACCTCAACACAATTATCGTTTACGGTTATTCATTTTCGGCAGAAAGTTTGCGCGAGTTGGAATTGGGCGTTAAACAATCATTGAACAGACAAGTTTCAATCGAAAGGAGATATTGATATGAAAATACATTTGGAACAACTAAAACATCAAGACGACGCAATAAAATCAATTCTTGACGCATTTCCGCAACTTGCAACAACCGACAATTTTTCGCCGCCCGATATTTCGTACCTTTATTCTAATCCGCAATTGCAAAACGCCGGCAATGAAAAATATTTTATTGATTGCAAAATGGAAACCGGAACAGGAAAAACTTACGTCTATACGCGGTTAATGTACGAATTGCAGCAAAAACGCGGGCTTTATAAATTCGTAATTATTGTGCCGAGTTTGGCGATTAAAGAAGGCACGAAAAATTTTATCAACAGCGATTACGCACGCCAACATTTTTCACGCTTCTTTCCAAACAAACACATCAACCTCCACCTCATCAACGCCGGCGATTTCTCCGCAAAAAAAGGGAAACGAAAAACATTGCCCAACGGCTTGGTTTCTTATTGTGACAGTAACAGAAATGAATCGAATCAAATTCAATGTCTCTTGATCAACTCCGCAATGTTGACGAGTAAAAGTTTTCTTGATAACGATTATGATCAAACGCTTTTCGGCAGTAATAGTTGTCCGGTTGATGGGGTGCGTGATACGTGTCCGGTTGTTTTTATTGATGAGCCGCATCGTATCGGGCGTGAAAGCAAAGTCTATCAAACGATTCGCGAAAAAATCAATCCGCAAATAATTGTCCGCTTCGGCGCAACCTTTCCCGAAATATCCGGCGGAACAGGAAAAAATAAAACAAAAATAAAAGATTTTTATCGCGGTACTCCTGTTTTCGATCTCGGCGCAGTTGAAAGTTTTAATCAAGGTCTGGTCAAAGCAGTGGACGTGTTTTTTGCAAACCTCGACGAATCAACCGCAACAAATAAATATCGCGTTGAAAATATTACCGCAAGAAAATTGACCTTAAAAAAAGAACGAAAATTATTTGAAATCAATATCGGCGAACCCTTGCCGCCGGATTTTGAAGGCAATATCACTTACGAAGGCGGAATAGATAAAAAATTGAGTAACGA
>JAIRLW010000169.1 GCA_031259095.1 Planctomycetaceae bacterium
AACATGGAGTTCACCGAGAGAAGCGGTCATGAGTGAAATATCTTCAGCGAAAGGTCGCCCACTTTATGTTTACCGGCTTTTAACGAAAAGTCCATTGAAATATTACGAAAATATCAATCAATGGTCTGCGAAATCAATGGTCTGCGAAGATTAGTAAAATAGATAGTTACTATTGATAGGAACATTGATTGATTTCCCTTTAATCCTTTATTTTATCAATCCTTTATTTTATCAGGAGACAACTTATGAAAAGGCGTGAATTTTTGGCGTCGGCGGGAAGTGTTGGTTTGACGGCAGCGGCTCTTTCCGTAACTTCACCGGTTTCGGCTGCGGATCCTTTTGGGGTTCGTGAATTTATTGAATTTCGAACTTATTTTGTCAAGGACGAATCCAAAAAAGCCTTACTGGTTGAAACACTTGACAACGCACTGATTCCGGCGCTGAACGCTCAAGGAATAAAACCGGCCGGTATTTTTGTACCGATTGAAACGGAAACGAAGTTTGATAAAAATGTGTTTGTTGTTATTCCGCACAAAACGGTTGATTCCTACTTGAATCTGACCGCAAAATTACTTGCCGATACGGAATATCGGAAAAATGCTGCCGCTTTTTTTACGGCAACTTCCAAAAATCCGGTTTATGAGGGTTGTGAGAGTTCATTTCTTAAATGTTTTGAAAATTGTCCAAAACTTGAAACACCGGTTTCTGGAGCAGACCGGATTTTTCAGGCAAGAATTTACCGGAGTTTCAATATTGATCGTAATGCGGCGAAAATTCACATGTTTAATCATGGCGGTGAAATGGCGCTTTTCCGTGAACTTGGTATTCATCCGGTTTTTTTCGGCGAAGCGTTGTCGGGTAAAATGCTTCCCAATTTGACTTATATGGTTGCCGGAGACAATGCGGAACAACATGAAAAAGCGTGGAAAGATTTTGTTGCGCATCCGAAATGGCAGGAAATCAAAAACAATCCCGCTTATGCCGATACTGCTACAGAAATTTCCCGTGTTCTCCTGAAACCGTCGTCCGGTTCACAGATTTAGTGATTTGCGGTTTGTGATTTGTGTTACAAGTGAGATTTTACCTTAAAGTGTTATAATTTACTTTCGCTGCAAACTACAAACCATAAATTTTAATTTCCCATTTAACTTTTTTAACCTTAATTTAGGAGCAAAAATTCACATGAAAAAGAATTTGATTTTCACCGTTTCCTTTTTTGTATCAGCGGCAGTTTCATTTTTTGTAACTGCTATGCTTGTAACACTTTCCGGTTGTCCTCAACCGTCGAATGTGGTACCGCCTCCGGCAAACGGAACCAATGATTCTTCGGTTCAACCCGGTGTAACATCCGCTGAAGGAGTTATTGAACCGTTGGTTCCGGCTGGTAATTCTTCTTCGGAAGAAGCAAAACCGGATCTCAAAGAAGGAACACAACTCGTTCCTGCTCAACCGGTTGGTAAATTTGCCGCCGAAGTAATTCCGATGCCGCCGATTAACGATTTGGTTGGTCAAATCGACGAATATGTTGAAAAACTTGGTGAAACATTGAAAGATTTGGATGGGACGGTCAATTACAAAAATGACGGTGATTTTGTTGTTCGTGACGCTAATGCGTTGGCGCTTGTTGCGTTAGCGGTTGGCAAGTCGGAAACGGATTCTAAATACAAAAAGGCTGCGCCCGGTATTATCAAAGCGGCAACAGAACTTGCGGCGGCAACTCAATATGATGCGGCAAAAAAAGGATATGACGTTCTTAAAACGGCGTTGACGAGTGAAGGCGATCCATCTGTTTTGGAGTGGACGAAAACGGCGGAACTCCAACCTTTAATGAAAGCAGTCCCCAATCTTAGTTCGACTTTAACACGTTGGAGCAATACGGAAAAAAAATTGAAAACGCAACTGAAAAAGCCGGAACGAATTTTTGGCGCACTGGCGGCGTTGGCGGTGATTCCGCAGGGCAGTATTGCCAATGTCAAAGACACTTCAAAGCCGGATGCTGTTACGGAATGGAAAAAGGAATGTGAACAATTCCGCGATGCCGCAATCAAAGCGAATGCCGCTCTTCACAGTTATGCGGAAGAGAAAATTGATTACAAAACATATTGGGCGGCTTTTAAGGAAATGACGGAAGCTTGTGATAAATGTCACAAGGAATTTTATCCGAGTGCTGTCGGAAAAAATGAATAACCGTTTTAGTAATAACCGCGAGAGAAGTCCGCAGATTACACTGATTTTCGCAAATTGTTTTTAAATTATTTGTAATGTTCACCACGAAAAACATGAAGGTTCACGAAAGGTTTTAAAAAATGAAAAATAGAAACATCATTTTCGTGTTCCTTCGTGTATTTCATAGTTAAAAATTAGTATTAAAAATACGATTACGGATTTTATGAATTCGGTGAAGCTCAATCGGTCTTGCGATTGTTACAAAAAATATTAAAATTAGATATTGAAATTTTATCGTCAAAAAACGAGTCCTAACGAGTCCTCTTTTTGTGGACAACGCCGCTTATGACAAGTCAAGGTTGGTGAAGGAATGGTTGAAGAAACATAAGAATATCCGTTTACATTTTTTACCGGCGTATCGCCCGAACTTAAATCCGATCAAACGATTGCGGGGCTTTTTCAAGAAAACGATATTATACAACAAGTCTATCGAAAAGTTTTCCGGCTTTCAAGAATCATGCCGAAGTTTTTTTCGTTGTCAAAAAAAATAGACGGAGAATTTGCGCACACTCATCACCGATAACTTTCACCGCTTCAAAAAAAACGATTTTCAAAAGGGATAGGGGATATTACCAACATGTTGTCCCTAACGGGATAACAATACAAATATTTTTATCGTCGCAACAACTAAAACATGATCATGATGACTGCCAAAAGGATAGATCATTCAGAACATTATTTGTGTCTCGCAAATATAGACTCGTAACCAAAAGATGAAATGAAATTTCGTCCTTCGAAATTGATTCGTTTTTTTCAGAGTATTCAGCAGCCGTTTTTTCTTCTTGACGGCGATGCGTCGTTGTTATTTTGTAACAACGCTTTAGAAGAATGGACTGGTTGTAACGCGGAACAATTACTCGGTCAATTATTTCGTTACCGGGTTTCTGCGTCACGGCAGAAACATGAAATGATTGCGGCGGCGTTGGCTCCTCCGCCGGAAGTGTTTCACGGACGGCGTTGCCGGATGTTGTTGACCATTGACCGTATCACCTCGCAAAGCCGACGTTACGCTGATTTTATTCCGTTTCGTATTCCACAAAATTTAAAAAATTCGCAACGTTCCAATCCGCAAGATTTACAACGTTCCGACGCGCCGAGTTCCAATCAACAGAACGTTAATTCGTTACATTCTAATGGAATTTTTGTTTTAGTTGATGGATTTGAAGCGTCGGCGATTTCGTCGGAACGTCAGGTTCAGGAACGACCGGAAACCGCTGAACGTCAAGCCGCTGCAGAACTTCATCAAGCGTTATTGTCCTTCCGCCGCCGTCAGGCTGGACGTTTTCGTTGGGATCGGATGATTGGGGCGTCGCAAATAATGCAACGTGTTCGACGTTTGGCACGGCTTGCGGTAGATTCAACAGCGTCAGTTTTAATTGTGGGCGAACAAGGAACCGGTAAAGAACATCTGGCGTCGGCAATCCATTACGGTCAAAACAGTGAACACCACGGCGCTTTTGTGCCAATCGAATGTCAGATTCTTGAACAAGAATTGATTAACGCAACAATTTATGCTTTTCGGAAACGGTTTCAACGCGAAGAGATTTCGCGGCGGCATACATTGTTTCTGAAAGATGCGGAAGCGTTACCGTCAACGCTTTATCCGCTCATTGCGGAATTTGCAACAGCAGGTTACGCTAATCAACGTCTAATCGCTGCCTCAACACTTGCTCCAAGTCAATGGACAAATCATGAATCATTTCCGGTGGTGCTGGGAACAATCGCCATTGAACTTCCGCCGCTTCGTCAACGTAAAGAAGATATTCCGATGCTTGCTCAAATGTTTCTTGAAGAACATAATGAAACAGCAAACCGTCAGCGAAGCGGTTTTACGTCGGACGCGCTGGATTTTTTGGTACAATATTATTTCCCCGGTAACATTGAAGAGTTGGAACAATTGGTTGCCGAAGCGCATCGACAAAGTGTATCAACATTGATTACTGTGTCGGATTTTCCGTCTCGGATTCGAAATGTTCTTGAGGCGGCGTCTCCGGTTTCGGCAGACAATAAACCGATTGAACTGGAACCGTTTCTCCAAAATATTGAAAAAGAATTAATCGAACGCGCGTTACATCTTGCCGATGATAACAAATCCAAAGCGGCGGAATTGCTTGGTATTACGCGACCACGGCTTTACCGCCGTCTCGAATTTTTCGGATTACTCGATTCCGAATCAGCAGAAAATTAATGGACAAAATCATCCGCAGATTACGCGGATTTTCGCAGATCATTTTGAAGTATGTTATCATGATATATACTCCTCACCCTTTAAAATTCGTTTTTTGTTTCTATTGATTATTGATATTGTCCTTAGCCCCGCTAGGGGCGAGATTATAAAATCCTCATTAACATCATCTCGCCCCTAACGGGGAAGAATATAATTATAATAAAGGGATACAAAAATAGAATTTCAAAGAGCGATAAGTATAAAAATAATTGTCGTTGTAAAAATAAAAATAGGGCAAAAGAAATCGCTTCCATTGAACATGACAAATAATTCAACAACAATTTGCAAAAATCAGCGTCATCTACGGATTTCTCTCGCGGTCTTCTCGAAGGTTAATAAATCCGAAATATTTAAGATTTTTCTGTTTCGTTTTTTTGTAGTTGTTGCAGGTAATGGTAAATTTCGACTTGAGCCTGAATTTTTTTGTTTCCTTTTTTTACGGTAATTCGTTCATTGGGGTGTTCGGACGAAATGAAACGGGCTTTGATATTATCCATAAGTTGAATTTGCAGTATATCCCAAAGTTGTTTTTGAATTGCCGGATCACGAACAGGCGTTACCACTTCAAAACGGTGATCAAGATTGCGTTCCATCCAGTCGGACGAACCAATAAAATATTCCGGCTTATCGTCGTTACAAAAAACAAGTATCCGAGAATGTTCCAGAAATCGGTCAACAATCCGAACCGCCCGAATATTTTCACTGATTTTGGGTATGCCGGGAATAAGCGTACAGATTCCACGAATAATCATGTTGATCCGAACGCCCGCTTCACTTGCTTCATAAAGCCGGTGCACAATCCGTTTATCCACAAGATTATTCATCTTAACAATCATCCATGCCGGTTTGCCTTTTTTTGCATTTTTAATTTCACGGTCAATTCGTTTCAGAAAAAAATTGCGCGTTCCAAATGGCGAAACAATAATATGTTTGAAATCCGGCAGTTGATATTTTCGGTCGTCGAGTAAATGAAACACTTTATTGACTTCCGACGTGATTTCTTTATCGGCGGTCAAAAGATGTTCGTCACAATAAATTCGCGTGGTATTTTCGTTCGGATTTCCGGTTCCGACGGCAGTGTAATAGACGTTGACATTAGACTCTTTGCGGCGAATCAGCAGGATTTTACAATGAACTTTCATACCGGGAATACTCGGCAGCACACGGATTCCTTCGTCTTGCATTCGTGCCGCCCATGAGATATTGGCGGCTTCGTCGAAACGCGCCTGAAACTCGACAAAAACAATAACTTCTTTTCCGTTACGCGCCGCATTGATCAATGCGTTGACTACTGCCGAATGTTTTGCCGCACGATAAATGGTCATTTTAATCGTGCGCACCGCCGGATCAATCGACGCTTCCCGGAGTAACTCAATAATGTACCGAAACGGTTGATACGGATAATGCAGTATTACATCTTTTTTACGTATCACGTCCAGCATGGAAACTCCCGGCGGAAAATCTGAAACATCAAGTTGCGGCATCGGATCGTATTGCATTTTTTTTGTTCCGAGAATTCGGGGAAAATGCATGAAATCCTTTGAATTATGGTATCGTCCGCCTTTTTCAAGCGAGTCGCGTTTTTTGATTCCAAACTTTTTGAGAATCGTTGTTAAAATTTTTCGCGGCAATTTCTCATCATAAACAAACCGAACCGTATCGCCGTATTTCCGTTGCTTAATTCCGTCGCTAACCGCTTCAAGAAAACTTTTTGAAACATCATTATCAAGATCAAGTTCGGCGTCGCGGGTAAATTTGATCGTGTACGCTTTGAAACCAATAAAACCAAATACCGAAAAAATATCCGCAAGACAATATCGTATCACATCATCCAAAAACATAACATATTGCTTTTTGTCCGAACTTGTCGGCAATACAAAAAAACGTGAAACATGATCGGTCGGAATTTCAATCAATGCCAGATTTTCCGATGACGGATTATCCTTGTGCGTCAGATCGATCACAAGATAAATTGAATTATCATGCAGATTTGAAAAATTCCGAAACCGGTCAAGCATGATCGGAAACAAAAATTGTCGAACCATTTCTTTGAAATATTGCCGAACAAAAAAACCTTGCTCTTCCGTTAATTTGTTTTCGTCAACAAAAAAAATATTTTCTTTCGCCAATTCGTTACTAATTTTTTCGTAAATATCGTCGGCTTTGTGACGTTGGACAGCAACACGTTTATGAATCGCCCTAAGAATTTTGGACGGATCAAAATCGAGATTAACGTCACGAACATCGTCCTGCAGATTCACCAACCGTTTGAGCAACGCCACGCGGACACGATAAAATTCGTCCATATTATTGGAGAAAATACCAAGAAAATTAAGACGTTCCAACAATGGCGCCGCCGGATCATCCGCTTCAAGAAGAACACGCTCGTTGAAATTCAGCCAACTCAATTCGCGGTTGAGATACAACGTATGGTGTTTCGGAAAATCTTTCGACGATTTTTTCAATAACTTTTTTGATTCGTTCAATTGATTAGAAGACACTGTAATTGTAACTGATAAATTAAGGAATTGATTATTGATTAACTGCACTTTCTTAAAAAAAGTAGTTTAATCTCCTTATTTTTAAGTATTTTTATTTTTTTGGTCTGTTTGCTTTCCGATATAAAGAGTCCCCAAATTATTCCTGTTTTTCACGCAAAAAT
>JAIRLW010000188.1 GCA_031259095.1 Planctomycetaceae bacterium
GCGTTAAAAATGGTTACAATTAGATATTAAAAATTATTCCCAAACCCTTAAAATACTAGAAAATAAGAGACTTGGGTAAAATAGAAACAATAACCAGTTTCTGTTGTAAAAAGTCCCTAGCGGGACTTTAGTAGGTTTGGTTATCCGTAGGCTAAAACCTACGGTTAATAAAGTTTCGTCCCTGCGGGACTGAAAATAACGAATTAGATCGGAAAACGATTGACTCAAAAAAATTCCGCTGATAGATTACTTTATTTTTTATTTTCTATTTTTTAAAACCTTTCGTGAACCTTCGTGTTTTTCGTGGTGAACATAAAAATAATTTAAAATTATCGATCTGAAATTAAATTGGTGATTGGTGATTGGTGAAGAGTTTCGATACATAATGAATAATGAATATCGCTTTGCCCGAAATACCGCCTTGTGGACTAAAACAACTTTTTATTAAAATGACCGGTTGATTTTTTTCTAAAAAAAAGTATGATTGATCCGGTTAATTAAGGATTGTCATTTTTCGGCTTTCATCGGAACAATTGGTTAATCGCTATTTTTGTTGTTCTGTTATCGTAATCGTTGACCGAAAATTGAAACCATATTCGGCATGATTTCGGTTTTCGCTTTGTTTTAGCAAAATCATTAGAAAAAAACGGTTTAGAATTATGGCTAAGAAAAAAACTGTTTGGGGAATTGATATTGGTAACTCGTCGTTAAAGGCATTGCGTTGTCAAGCCGCCGACGAACCCGGAAAAATCGAAGCGGTTGCTTTTGATTTTATCGAACATTCAAAAATATTATCGCAACCAGGATCGGAACCGGCTGAAATCCTCGCGGAAACAATTAAAACTTTTCTTTCACGCAATCAGACCAAAGGTGATCGTGTTGCTATTTCTGTTTCCGGTCAGAATACGATTTCACGTTTTCTCAAGTTGCCGCCAGTTGATCCTAAAAAAATCCCGGACATCATCAAATACGAAGCGAAACAATGGCTGCCCTTCGATTTGGACGAAGTAATCTGGACGTTCCAACCAATCGGTACTGCCGGACGAAGCCCAACCGCTGTTCCGGTCAATTCGGAAGTCGGTATGTTCGCCATGAAACGGGATATCGCCCAAAAAACATTGGCGCCGTATCTCACAAACGCTATTGATATTGATTGTATCCAAAGTTCCCCGTTGGCAATCTATAATTTCGTGGCATTCGATCAACTTGGAATTCAGAATATTGAAGACTACGATCCCGACAATCCGCCGGACTCGCTCGTGATTCTTTGTATCGGAACCGATGCGACCGACGCAGTGATTACCAACGGTTATTCGATCTGGGTTCGCAATATTCCCATCGGCGGAAGCGTGTTCACGAGAGCATTGACCAAAGGTATGAAGCTAACCTTTTCAAAAGCGGAATATCTAAAACGTAACGCCGCCTCCGCTCAAGACCCCAAAGCGGTGTTTTTGGCAATGAAACCTGTTTTTAATGATCTGCTGAGCGAAGTTCACCGCACGCTGGAGCATTACCAAAGTCTGAACCGGAAAGCGAAATACGGTAAAATTCTCGCTATCGGTAACGCTATCAAATTGCCGGGACTTCGTCAGTTTTTGACTCAAAATCTCGGTTATGAAGTGACGCGATTATCGCACTTTAACCATTTGGTTGGTTCTGAAGTCATTAACGCTCCATTGTTTAAGGAAAATCTTTATTCGTTTGGAGTTAGTTACGGTCTTGTTTTGCAACAGATGGGCGAAGCGTCATTGACAACAAACCTGATTCCCAAAGAAATTATTACCGACCGAATTATTCGAGAGAAAAAACCTTGGGTGTTGGCAACTGCTTCCGCGTTATTACTTGGTCTTGTCATCTGTTTTGCCGGAGCCGCTAACGCCCTTCGAGGAATTTCTATCGGCGATTATGGAAGAGCCGAAGAACAAGCAAAAACCGTTCAGGCTTATTCGTCCCAAAAACAATCGGAAACGACAACGGCAATCAGTGAGTTCAAGGAAATCGATACAATCGGACGAAACTTAACCAGCAATGTCGAAGGCAGAATCACCTGGCTCGAACTGCTTCGGGCAATCAATATCGTTTTGCCCGTTGAAAAAGAAAAAATTGACGGTCAATCGGTTGACTCCCTTGAAAAACAAAATCGAGTGTTTATTTCCAATATTGAAGCCATCACGGTTGACAATTTGGCGGAATGGTTTCAGCCGCTCAAAGAAAATAAACGGTATTATCCCGATAACGAAGAAGTTTTAGAAATACTAAATTCTTCAGGAACATCAGCATCCGTCGGCGGCGCTGACGCCGCAACTCCGGCTAACAAATTATCGCAATTGACGGAATCTCAACGTCTGGAGCTGATTCCCGGTCCGACAGAACCAATACCGGAAGGTTCTATCGCTCGCGTAGTACAACTGGTCGGCTATCATTATCATAACGCCAGTATTGCCGGTACAGTAATGGGTAGCGATTATCTGCGAAAAACAATTCTCCGAAGTTTGAAATTCGATAAAGTGATTCTTCCATCTACTTTGGAAAAACAGATGAAAGATCCGCAATCCGCACAGGAAGTTGTTTCGATGCGCGATCTTGGAATCTCTTATCCGACTCTTCTGGAAATTCCAAAAATTCAACAAACAGAAGTTTTAAATCCGCGTGTTGTTTTGGAAATTTTTAAGCAGGAACGAACCAAATTTCTGGAACATCGGCGAACCAGCGGCGGCGGATTCGGCGGCAGTGGACGCAATAACCGTAATGATCGTGAATTGATGACGCTTGACACAACATTCACCCGACCGTTTGACGCTCCCACAGGAGGAAATGCCGGCGGAGGTTCTGATTATATCAAGAGAATCGCCGACGAAATGAACGCTAAAGACAAAATCAAACTTCGACGGTTTGATTTTGTGATTCAATTTGCTTGGGTCGAAACTCCGCCAAGTATTCGTGAAAAAAAGCGTGAAGGAGGACGTTTGGCAGCATCGGCAAAACAAGGAGATCAAACAAGTTCTTCATCGGTTTTGGAAGGCGAAACACCTGAACCGCCGGCAGTTATCGAATCGCCAATAACAACGCCGTCAGTACCCGCGGAACCGTCGGAAACAACAACCGAACCGGAAACAAATTCGGAAACTCCGTGATTTAAATGAGTCTATTCCAAACTTTAAAACTACGACTATTACCCCCTGTTACCGTAACAGTCAACGCTGTCTGAAAAATTATAATAACAAAAAAAATACCATCACTGCCGCAAAAAAAATAAAAGGAGTTGGAGTTTCAGAACAAGTTATTCGCGGTATGAACTACCCGATAATCTAAATTTGTAAAAATTATTTGCGAAAGGACATTTTTATGAAATTATTTGAAAGTTCAACAAAGTACGCAGTTATGATTGTTCTTGCTGTATGTACTATTTCTCTTTTGTGTTTATTAGTATTTTCAATCAATTTTGGGAACAATGAATCAAAAAGACCCCGTGTTGATTGGGAATTAAATAAACTACCTGATGAAAGTAATCGAATTTATCATCCATGTGGAATTTCAATAATATCTCCTAGCGGATGGACACCTTCATTTTCCGCCGCCGATAATAAAGAGTATCATGGACTTTACCTGATAGGAATAAGTCCCCATAGTCCGAGTTTGATCAAGATTTTTGAATATCATATACCAAGTTATCCTGATAAAATAAAAAATGATCCTACTTATAAACCAATTATTTTTAAAAATTTACCCGCACTTGAAAAATTAGACATTAAAAAGAGTAACAATGAAACAGGCACACCCTCAACTGTAACAGGTAAAAGATATTTTCTTAGGGGAAATCACTGTTATTGTATTGTTTACTCTTTTCAATTTTATGATACTGTTCCGGTAAATTTATCTCTTTATCTTGACAGTTTTGCGTTTCAAAAAAAATGATAAAAATACCATTGTTTCCAAAGTTTTTTCCTAGTATTCAGATGCTGGTTGTTAAAATATGGATAAAATTTTTTCAGGTTATTTCGGCATTTTATACTCCTCACACTTGAAATTTCGGTTTTCGTTTTAAAAATATATTCACTAAAATCACCCCAACGGGGCAATAAGCATTAGCGCAGGGCAACGCCCTACGTAACAAATATAAGCCCTATAAGCCCTGTAAGGGCGACCGCAATAAGATTACGATATTTTGGCTTGCGCCCTTTCAGGGCGAAATTGTGTGGGTACTTTGAACCCTACCCGTTGGGTAGGGCTGGCTTATATTGCCCTTTCAGAGCGTAGGAAAAATATCATGAAGTTGATCACAAAATAAAAATTCCACTGATATATTACCAAATTAACAACTAGTCTATAACGGTAAGAGAAATTTTCTATTTTTTTGGAAAATCTTTTTAGGGGTACTATCTTGATATTTTTTTACAAGTGAGGTAGAATAGTTCAGATATATACTAATCGTTGAAATATTTGATTACGTTTTGAGTTTGGTTGTCAAATGACCAAGTCCGGCATGAAAACAGATTTAAAATAGTAATTGATTAACTTTCAATGTAATATGTATATCGTTTCAAAAAGACGTAACTATTTATCCATATTGTGTATTGTTTATTTTAACAGCAAAAAACCAATGGTAAATTGTTACAAAACAACAACAGTTTTTTCAAGGAGTTTTATGATGAACAAATTATTTTTTCAGACGGATGCAATATCAAACATTATTAGATTGGGAATTTGTTTGATTGCGTTCGCCATAGCCGATTACAGTGTAAAAATCGTCTATGCATCTTGTCCCGATGTCACGGTAAGAAGCAATAGTCCATGTGCGACTCTTCTTAAAACTTGTGCTGGTTCACAACAAGGTTGTACAACCAGACAGGGTGAAACAACAGCATCAGGCGATTTTCAATGTGATTCGCCAAGTTCTGGATCAACCTGTATTGGTACAGGAAATTCTTCCCTCTGTAAGTCAACCTACGCATGTAAAAATGTTGGCGGCAATTGTGTAATCAACGAGATGGTTCTCATCCAAAATTACACAGCCGAAACGAAAAAAGGTACTCAGTGCCCTAGTTAATTGTCTCGAAATGTTTTAAACTGTTCACTCTTTAAATTTCGTTTACTGCCTGCTTATCTATTGGTAAGCAGGCTATTATGTTTTGAGATTAACGAATTAAAAAACGCGAATGGTGTTGAAATTCCCTTTTATTTTATAATGTTCAATTTATGTAAACTAATTTTATGAGGTGATGTTATGTTTTTTAGGTTGTTATTTTTTATTGGTCTTGTTGGTTGTTTTTCATTTAATACCGTGTTAGGCATAGAACCGGAGACGACTTTGAGCGGTTACGATTTGTTTGAAAATATACAAAAATCTGTGCAGACAATTCATACGGGACAAGTTAGAATCGAAACTTCAGCTATCGAAGGTAATCTAACACCAATTAAAATGCAATGGACAATATATTTTGATAAAAATAAAAATCGGGCGGATGTTGTTAGACATGGTCATAAAGATTATTTGTGTTACAATTGTTATGGTAAAATGACACGTTCATTCTATACTACAACACCTCCAGTTGTTGGTAAGATGGCGTTAGAATTCACTGATGGCGAAAATCCTGAAACAGGGCGACATCTTAATTACATTCCAGACCCTCGTTGGTTTGGGTTCATACCGATGGACATATCAAATTCACAATATTATTTTCCGGCAAAGATGTATGATATATCTGTTAAGCGACAGCAAAGTGAAGTATTGCTAGTAAAAACCGAAATGTTTTCTGGTATTGAGTGTTGGCGGGTTGATTACACATTAGATACAGTAAATCATTCTATCTGGTTGGACAAACTCAATCATTATCACGTAGTTTGTGTTGAAAATCGTTTCGTATCTGATAATATTCAATTTGTTGATCGAGTACTAACCCAAAGAGCATTGTATGATGGTACTATTTGGTTTCCTCACAAATTAAATTACAAAAGAACGGAAAATGGAGTTGTAACTTGTTCTGAGGAGACAACGATTGAAGTTATCTCTCTAAACAAACCATTGCCGCCTGATACATTTTCACCTAAAAATATTGTGGAACCAAACACTCCTGTTGCATGGCATTTAGACCGAGATCGTCCAGTTCCTGATGGCGAATTGATTTGGGATGGTGAGCAAGTAATAGACCATTTTAGCATGGCGATGCGTGATGTTCCTAAATTCGGGGCAGCGAGAATCGTTTTCATACTTGTTGGTATTGCATTGATTTGTCTTGGAATCGGACTAAAATTACGAAAATATTTATGAATAATATTAAAAATAACAAACGCAAGTCCGTTCTTCCAAATTTGTTTTTTGGTTTGAGCGGGTTACTGTTTTGTGTTGCCGTTTTTGTTTTTTTAAAAGTCGTCTTATTGGAAACGGCGTCACAGTCTCTTTTGCCGAGTCTTTCTTTTACTCCGGCAGTTGTTCAGTTTGGTTCTATTTCTCAGGGCGTTGTAACTGGCAAGGCAACTGTTAAGAATATTTCGCCTAAATCTGTTATCATTGACTCCGTAATCAGTAGTTGTGACTGTACTCAAATTCTAATCGAAAAAGGAATCTTACATCCTGGTACCCATCGTGAGATTTCATTTCAATGGGATACTCGCGGCCGTCGAGGAAAAAGCGATACATTAGTATCTGTTGCTTATTTTATTGAAGATGAAACAATAAAACGAGTTGCTCCATTAAGTCTTTCGGCAACGATTATTCCTGATTTTGATGTTATCCCCAATGAATTGATTTTTCATTCAAATAAATCAGAGTCTTTATCCTTTTCGCTAAAATCAACCGGTCATGGTGATAATGATACAAAAATTAAAGAAGTAACTGTAAATCATCCTGCATTTTCAGTTGTTATTGATGATACTAGGACAAGCGGTATTATTTCATTTGATTCAGATTTTTGGACGGATAATGTTCGTCAATTATCGATACAAATAATGACGTCAAATAAAAATGAACCAATTTTTCGACTCCCAATTAATATTATTATTTCTGAAAACAATAAATGAAATTTTTTACCCCATTTCAACACTTGAAAAGAAACAATGGATTTTTGGTTTTGGGCTTTGATTTTTCTTGGTTTGTCGGTATTTTTCGCCGTTTTGGAAGTATTCATCACTTCCGGCGGTATTCTGACGTTTCTGTCGGTAACTACCTTGTTAACCGGTATTGTACTTGCGTTTCAGTGTAGTCCGGTTTGGGGCGGAGTTTACCTGTTTGGCGTAACAGTCTGTATTCCCGTTTTTCTTTGGTTTGCGTTCAAAATTTGGCCCCATACCATGATGGGACGACGTATCCTTCTTCAACCGGAAGATGATCCGGCATTACAACCAAACACGGAACTACTCGCCCTCAAACAATTGGTCGGAAAACAAGGTATGGCACGGAGCAAAATGATGCTTAGCGGACTAATCGAAATCGAAGGAAAACGACTCAATGCAATCAGTGAATCGGAATCACTCTAACCCGGTGATATGATTATTGTTACAAATTTAGATGGAATCAATATACTTGTCCGAAAAGTTGTTGCTCCCGTAAATGTTCCCGAAAAGACAGCAACAAATAAAACAGAACAAGAACCAACAATTGATGATCCGTTTGCATAAAAGGACTTAATAAAACTTCTAAAAACCTTGTTTCTTAAAAATTGCATTCTTGAAAAATAAGGACTTGCGAATTTTTTTTTTTTTTTTTTTTTTTTTTTTTTTTTTTTTTTTTTTTTTTTTTTTTAAATTTTTTTTTTTTTTTTTTTATTTTATATT
>JAIRLW010000203.1 GCA_031259095.1 Planctomycetaceae bacterium
ATAATAATAAAAATCTTACCGCCCTTTCAGGGCTATGGGTTTTATTTATTTGTTACCCGCCCCGTTGGGGCGGGCTATAATCCTAACGCCCCTATCGGGGCTAAATAAAGGAAAAGAAAATCGGAGTTTCGTTAAACGATTCTTTGACGTCATAAAATGAATTCGTAGTCGTAACTAAACCCGATTTTCAGTTTTTTTAACAGTCAATAACTGTATCATTTTTGATACGGCAGTAGGCAGTGTATTCCGACTCTGTCATGTTTAACCATGATAACGCCAACCGCTGCCGTAATCGTTGTACAATTCGTAATCGTTGCGCTTCCGTCTGCGGCGTTTCCGGTATCGGTATCACCGATTCCCCTCTCACCGCATCCCGAATCGCCTCGAGAATTCGTTTCACCTGCTCCGAACCAATTACATCAATAATTGATTTCAGAATCGCAATCAATGCAGGTAATTTCATACCAATTACCCAAAGGTTTTTTAATAACGTAATCATTTTTGTTTCTCCTAATTACTTAATAACCGGTACTTTTTCCGGTACTTCACTCGGTAACTTAATGCCGCAAACCGACGCCGCCGCAATATTACCAACTAAACAATCAAATAAATGGTTGTCCCTATTGGGAATTAATTCCCATTCGTATAACTTGTTTTTTCCATATTCAACAAATTTCGCAACTTCACTGTTACAATGTTCGGCAATCATGCGATGCGTTTCGGGTTCGTGTCCCCAAAAGGTCAGACCGCTTCTCGCCCCCGCCCCAACCGCAAATGAATTATGTAACCGGCTCTTCCAATAATTCGTGTCAATCGTTGTTGTTAAAAAGGCTCTGCCTCGCGGTCTATCCTCAAGCCAATGCGTTCCAAAAAGCCGTCCCCGTACCCGCTGCCATTCTTCCATCGGCTTATTCGTTGCTTTAATTCCCGCCCCCTTACTCGGATACATAATCGGCGAATTAACCAACCGAATCGCCGTATCTACTACATTGGGAACATAACCGCTATCAACTAATATTTTGGAGAAATGAACCTTCTCATATCCTTTTTCATCGTTTTCAACAATGTAATCGGCATGAATCATATCTTTCAACAATGTTACAAGACCCTTTTGAATCACCGCTTCCATCTGGATTGATTCATTACCCTTTTTCATTACAATAAGGTCGTTATCGCTTTTTCGGAACATTCTCCGGCTTTGTTCCGGATAAGTTCCATAATCAATTACGTAACCAGTGTAATCGTTTGCCCATGCAACTACTGCAAAATAAAGTAAGTCGTGATGTACGTCTATAAATCCTGTTAATGTTGTCGCTTCTAATGGAATTGTCATTGGCGGTAAACCGTTCAATCTCGAACATATCGTTTCCGCATCAATGATTATTGTACCCGCCCCCGGTTTAACAGGTTCATTCTGGTACTCCGACATGAATCCTTCATAATTATCGCACCATTTATTCATCGCAAACTGCAATGAATCCAATTCGTTACTCGTGTAATTCGCTTCCCACGCGACAACCGCTCCCTTCTGCATTGCTTCACGATTTTTCTTATAAAAAATCGTTGCAGCAACCTCGTCTTCATTTTTGCGAATGTCCCTGTACTTCTCCCACAAATCCATCCGCTCCGGCATCCGTTCAATCATCTTAAAGATTAAACCTTTCCATTGCGCATATTTAGTGTGGTCTAAATACCGGCTTGCAAGATCACCGTCTCTGATAATCGTACACGCCATGAACATGGATAACGTTTCGCCCGGACCCACAAGCCCTTCTATCGTGCTGTTAATAATCCCTTCCAATTTCGCAACACGATCCGGATTTTTGGCGTCCGCATCCGTCTGCGGATCGTCCAGAATTACCGTATCAGGACGAATCTGTTCACCGTCAACACTTTTGTTTTTTCCCCGAATCGCCCCCAATATTCCAACCGAAATAACCGTCGCCCCACTCGATAAACTGCCCGGAATTTTCGCAAACGTAATACTATCAGGCTTCCATTCAATACCGGTTAATTCACCAAGATAAAGTTGACCCCGTGCCAATAATGCCGAACCGTTCAATTTACGAAACGGATAAATCGCTTCAGGAAAGTCTTCTAATATCGCTTTGTTTTCGATTATCGAATTTTTAATATTCGTAATTATTTTTTTCGCTTCCGTCTTATTTGAACCAACTACAACAATAAATCTCGCATGTCCAAATAATACTGCCCATATTACTGCCGTCTCGATGAGTGTTGTCTTGCCGCTTCCTCTCGGCATCGCCAAAGCCAATTTACCGCCGCCTTGTTTCAAAATATCTTCTATCCGCTTAATAACCTCAAGATGATAACTCGACCACTTTAACTTAAACTTTTTCGGGAAATACTGTTCACAAAAATACTTAAAATCTTTACGTGCAGCAATCCGGCGTTTCGGATTCTTAATCGGCGGTAACGGCGCAATCTCTCTCGCCGATTTCGAGATGTCTCTGCTCCGTCTCGCAACAAGTTCCCTGTGTTTCTCGCCTGCGGTCTTGTCTTGCTTGTTTCCGTTCATATTCGTGTTCGTGTAATTCGGTTAACCAGTCACTCCATGCTTCACATGCTGCTTTTGTGTCTACCATATCTCATCAAGTTTTTTTGCCTTTTCTTCAACTGCAATATCAATGATTTCGTAATGCGTTCCCTTATATTCAACCGTTATTTCTTCCGCTATATCAATGCCGTGATAATTCGCTACATCAATCGCCTGTAAATTTGTTTCCGGTACAGGGTCGGGGGAGTACCTTCTCCACCACGCTTCCGCCGCTTTCCGTAATTTTTTGTCCTCAAAATTCAAGTACAGACTAAACTCCCGCCGTTTATCACAATCAATGCAAAACTGAATCTCCAAAACAGTTTTGCCATCGGCTTCGTGATGCAGATGATAGTAAGTGTCAAAGACTTCGTATTTTTGAATCATCTTTTTAGGGGACTGTTGGGACTTTGGGGACAATTGGGACGAATGATTAACTTTCTTTTAACCGCTTCACGGTTGTTTCAAAATACTGCTTTTCTCTTTCAATTCCAATAAATTTTCTTCCAAGTTTTTGGCAAGCAACGCCCGTCGTTCCCGCCCCCATAAAGGGGTCAATCACTATATCATTTTCATTACTGTACGATGCAACTAAAAATTCCATCAATGCAACCGGCTTTAACGTTGGGTGAATACTGTCATATTTATCTTTATCGCTTTTGTAGTGTAACACGGAACATGGATGGCGGTTGCCGTCCGATTCCGTATAATATGACCTTGCCGGATATACGCCTGCTTTATGAATATGTTTTTTTTTGTATGGATTTCCGTTGCCAATTTTAACGGGATTATATGTTGCATTTGCTTTTTCGCCTTCACGTCCAAATACGAGAATATGTTCGTGTGAACGTAACGGTTGCTTATTTGCATTAAAAAAACCAACTTTATTATTCTTTGCCCAAACTAAATCATATCGAAACCAACGGTACTTCGAATTAACTAAATCAATCATAAACCGACTAGCCGCAAACAACACGATATTCGCCGATGGCTTTATTGTGTTATTCACCAAATCCCAAAACATCGGTAATATCAATCCTTCGTCCCATTCACAGTGCGTTATGCCGTAAGGCGGATCACTGATGATCGCATCCGCTTTTATGTTTAATTTGGGTAAAATACTGTAACTATCTCCGTGATATAACGTGCAATTTCCTATTTTGACTTTTCTCATTTCTTTATTTACTTTTCCATAATTCTTAATGCTGCCAATCTTGCCAA